>NZ_JBVJHH010000009.1:0-277906 GCF_055586905.1 Streptosporangium sp. NPDC048886 | reverse complement strand
GTCCGCAGCGAAAAGGGCATCCGTTTCGGTGGACGCCCTCTCCCAGTCGCTGTGTGATCACCCAACCCGGTGAACGTTCCCGGTCACCGCACTAGCTCGGTACTCCGTGGGTGTACGGGCAGTCAGCTGTCGGAACGCGGCGTTGAACGCCGACAGTGAGGTGTAGCCGACCGTGAACGCAATCTTGGTGATCGGAGTATCGCCCGCAGCCAGTTCTTCGATCGCACGCAGGACCCGCATCCGGCGCAGGACTGCCCGCCACGTCATACCGGTCTCATCCTCGAAGCGCCGGGCCAGCGACCGTGGCGCCAGGCCCACCTCCTCAGCCACGTCCTCGAAGCGGAGCTCGCCACCGAGCCGCTCCTCGGTCAGCTGCAAGGCTCGACGTAGTTCCGATGATCGTCCCGCTGGCACGACGACTG
This sequence comes from Streptosporangium sp. NPDC048886, assembly GCF_055586905.1. Classification (NCBI taxonomy): domain Bacteria; kingdom Bacillati; phylum Actinomycetota; class Actinomycetes; order Streptosporangiales; family Streptosporangiaceae; genus Streptosporangium; species Streptosporangium sp. NPDC048886. Next base: position 277,484 of record NZ_JBVJHH010000009.1, on the reverse strand, counting down.
GACTCGGCCGCTCGGCGAGCCGCCAGCACACCGCGCCGAGCGCGGTGAAAAGCGTCTCGGCGTACGCCGTGAGAGGTTCGTCGCTCTCGCCCCAGGTGCCGCACTCGTTGACCAGTGCGCGGGCCAGAGGGCTGAGGTCGAACACGGTCAACGGTGCCGGTGGGGCCGCAGTGAATCGGGTGTCAAACAGCACGGACGCGGTCGTGACCGGCTGCGGGATGCTCACCTTTATCGCCTGGCCCGCCTCGATCAGGGCGGCCCGTGCCGGCGGCAACAGCCATGCCTGGCCCTGCGCCTCGAGCCGGAGGGCACCGGCCGAGGCGCAGAGCAGGTAGTGGCGGTCCACTTCAAGCGTGCGGGCAGGCTCCTGCGGGAACGTGCGGACGAAGCTGTACGCCTTCCGGTTCATCCGCAGCCTCGCATGAACCAATCGTAGGGAGCCGCCATGACACCGGTCAGGCCACGGTCTCCAGCGGCTCCGCGCGAAAGCGCCGGCTCACCGGCGACCCGACCATCATCGGCTGAAGCATCTCACCAGAGCGTGCGAAGGAGTCCGACTTCAGGTAGCCGACAAACGACTCCTCGTCGTCCCACTCGTGGATCACGGTTACCCGGGTCTCGTCCTCCCGGGAGGCGTACACCCGAAAGGCAACGTTACCCGGCATCGCGCGCACCTCATCGCAAACGCTGTCGAGCTGAGCCAGGGCAGCCACACGGTCGGCAGCGGCGGTGTCGAAGTCGACAATGGCAATGATCACGAGGGCCTCCTGGATCGGGGCGGCGACTGCCGCTCGGGGATCTCCCGATCCTCACACCAACCCGGCCTGGCCGGCTTCCGCCAGCCGGACGCGTTCACGCTTCCAACGGACACGCCCACTCCCGACATCCCACGCCCTCGGCGGCACGCTCACCGGGGCCGTCATCGAGCCGACGTTCCACAACGGCGCTGGACGTCGCGGTCCGCGCAAGATCACTCTCAGCGCCAACGGCTGTTCTTGGGTTCCTCTACCCCGATGACGCCGAGCATGTCCTGTCAGCACGCGTCACGCGGGCGGGCCTGACAGCAGGTTGAACACGTGGATGGTGGAGCGTCCGACGCTGTACTCGGTGGCCGGGTCGGCGAGGGAGACGTCGCCTTCGGCGTAGCGGCGGCGGATGGAACGGCGTGCGGGTTCGGGGAGTTTGGGTTGCTTGCCGTTGAGCTTGCCGTTCTTCTTGGCCAGGGCCATGCCCTCGCGGGTGCGCTGGTGCCCGCCTCGAACTCCGCGGCCATCGCAAGGGTCTGGAGAAACAGTCGGCCGAACGGGTCATTCCAGTCGTAGACACTGGCACCCAGCCCGAACCGGACGCCGCGGCCGGACAGGTCGGTGAGCAGGTCGTTGGCTTCGGCCATGTCGCGGGCGGACCGGTCGAACTTGGTGACGGTGAACACCGACCCGTCCCAGACGGCGGCGAGGGCCTGGTCGTCACCCAGGCCGCGCCGGGCGGCGGCCGTACTGCCGCGCCGTCCGGTTGATCCGGAAATCGGTGACAGATCCGAAAACTCCCCTTTCAAGGGGATGTGATGTCAGTCTGGGGAGTGATGACCTGCGGACAGGCTTGCGATGACCATGTCATCGGATGACGCGCAGTTCAGTTCCCCCAGGAGGCATGTCGGTGCGGAGCATCGGAGCACGGTCCCAGGACGGGACGACCGTGGCGGAGTTTCTTCTCGACCGGCTCGACGCCATGGGTGTGGACGCGGTGTTCGGCATCCCGGGCGGGAACATATCCGCCTTCATCCAGGCCCTGCGCGGACACCCGAGGATCAGGTTCGTCATCGCCTCCCACGAGGGCGGGGCGGCCTTCATGGCGGACGGGTACGCGCGCTCGACGGGGAGGCTGGGCGTGTGCCTCGTCACCGCCGGCCCCGGTGCCCTCAACGCGCTGACCGGCGTCGCCTCCGCCCACCGCGACCAGGTCCCGCTGCTGGTGGTGGGCGGCCAGGTCCCGACGGACCGCTTCGGCCTGGGGGCCATCCAGGACAGCAGCGATCTGGGCGTCAACACGGCCGCGATGTACTCCCACGTGACCGGATACTCCACCGGCGTGAGCGACCCCGGCTCGTTCCCGCGCGTCCTCACCCAGGCGATCAACGTCGCCACCGGCCCCCGCCCCTGCGCCGCCTATCTGGCCGTCCCCGCCGACCTCGCCCGCAGACCCGTCGGGAACGAGGTCGGGACCGAGAAGGTCTCGGCGGCGCCGCGGCGGCCCACCGTGGATCTCGACCCCCGGGAGGCGCGGCGCGTCATCCGGACCCTCTCGCAGGCACGGCGCCCCTTGATCTTTCTGGGGGGCGGCGCGAGGGAAGCGCTGCGGTCCGGCCACTCCTCCTTCCGGCGGCTGGTCCACACGTTGCAGGTGCCCGTCGCGACCAGCCTGCGCGGCAAGGGCGTCTTCTCCGAGAGCGACGACCTGTCGCTCGGCGTGCTCGGGATGGCGGGCGCCGAGCGGGCGACGAGCTACGCGGCGGCGGGGATCGACGCCCTGGTGGTGATCGGCAGCGGGCTCGGAGAGTGGGCGACCAGGGGCTACGACCTGGCCTTCACCGGCGCCTCGACCTATTTCCACGTCGACCTGGACCCCTCGGTCTTCGGCCGGTTCCTCGAAGGCGGCGATCACCTCCACGTCGACGCCGAGGTCTTCCTCCGCGCCCTCTACCGCGAGCTGCCCCGCTCCGGCGAGGCCGCCGGAGCCGTCCCCGCCGCGGCCCGGCGCCCGCCGTACCGGCCGGTCCCGGCGGTGGGCGGGTCCGGCGTGTCCCCGGCTGCTGTGATGCTCGCCCTCAACGACCTGCTCACCGGCGAGGAGGATCTCTACGTCGACATGGGCAACTGCACGGCGTGGGCGACCCACTACCTGGTCGTGGACCCGCCGACCCGCATCTTCTACCCGTGCGGACTGTCCTCGATGGGCTGGTCGTGCGGCGCGGTCGTCGGCGGGAGGATCGGCACCGCGGAGCGCGCCGCGATCGCGCTGCTGGGCGACGGCTCGTTCCTGATGAACGGCAACGAGGTGCGGACCGCAGCGAAGAACCGGGTGGGGGCCGTGTTCGTGGTGCTCGACGACGGCTATCTCGGCATGGTCAACCACGGCGAGCACGAGCAGAGCGGGGGTGCCTTCCCCCTGGACGACGACTACTACGGCCTCGGGCCGGTGGACCTCGTCCAGTTCTCCCGCGCGCTCGGCGCCGACGCCCACCCCGTCGGCGACGTCGCCGCGTTCCGGGAGGCGATGCGCGCGGCCCGGGCCGCGGCGGCCGAGCGGTCCCGGCCACAGGTCGTCGTCGTCAAGACGGACCACCGGGTGAGCCCTCCCTACGGGGAGCGGTTCACCGCGGTGGCGGGGGACGCGTGACGGCCGGGGGGCCGCGCGCCGGGATCGGCATCGCCGGTCTGGGGTCGGCCCTGCCGGGGACGTCCGTGGCGGCGGGATCCACCGCGTCCGCGCCGTCGGCCGAGAGCGCGCTGTTCAGCGGGGCCCGCACCCGCCGGGTCCTGGGGCCCGGGGAGGCGGTCGAGGACCTGGCGGTGTCGGCCTGCCGCCGGGCCCTGGAGAACGCGGACGTCGCCCCGGAGCAGGTCGACGGCCTGTACGGCTACATCACCGTCCCCGAGTACCTGAGCCCGAACGGGCTGTTCCGCGTCCACCGCGACCTGGGGCTCGGACGCCACGCGCTCGTGGTGCCGATCAACTGCGAGTTCGGCACCTTCGTCATGGCGCTGGCCCTGGGCTGGGAGGCCATGCGAGGCGGGCGTCTCACCCACACCCTCGTGACCGTGGGGTCGAACTGGAGCCGCCACGTGGACAGCCGGAACCCGCACGCGGGGACGATAGGGGACGGCGCGGGCGCGGCCGTGCTCCGCCGCTCCACGCGCATGGTGATCCTCGACTGGATCTCCGACACCAACAGCGCCGAGTACGGCGCGATGACGATGGCCGCCCGCCCGGACGACGGCGGCACGGCCCGGCCCACCTACCGGATCGAGCCCGACTCCGGGGTGACGGCCTTCCGGTCCTCGGGGATGGACGGGCCTCCTGACCTCGTCGAGCGGTTGCTCAACCGCAACGGGATCACCGCCGGGGAGGTGACGGTGATCGGTCACCAGGCCTCCGACGTCCTGATCGACCACTGGAAGGAGCGCCTGCGCCCGGCCCGCTACCGCGACACGCTCAGCCTGTACGGCAACCTCACCGTGGCCTCCGCCGCCGTGACGCTCGACGCCTCCGCCGATGCCCTCGACACGCCGTATCTGGTCGTGTTCGGCGTGGGCATCGGCTCGTACCAGATCGCGATGCTGATCAGACGGTAGGACCCGGCGCCGGGCCGGCCAGCGGAGGCCCCGCCGCCGTCAAGCCGTCGGCCTGGCGCCGGGAAAGTCAGCAAATCTGGAGAAGCCGGCCTCAGGGCCTCCTCGCCACAATAGGCATTCGGCTCGACAATGCCGCCGCGGGAAATGCGGAGCGAGGGAGGGTCCGCCACGGCATTCGCGGCGGACATACGGTCGTGATTTCCGGGATCGAGGTCTGCACATGGCAACCGGGACAGCTTCAGTGAGCTCTTCTCCAGTCCGGATATCGGCCCTCAACAGCCGATATCACCAGGCCGCATTGGGCCTTTATCTGCTGATAGTCGTGGCCCACTGGGCCGAACACGTCGCCCAGGCGATCCAGATCTACGTCCTGGGCTGGCCGCTCCCCGAGGCGCGTGGCGTGCTGGGCCTGCCGTTCCCCTGGCTGGTCAAGTCCGAGTGGATGCACTACGGCTACGCGCTGCTGATGCTGGTCGGCCTGATCATCCTGCGTAAGGGCTTCACCGGCAGGTCGCGGACGTGGTGGAACGTGTCACTGGCCATCCAGGTGTGGCACCACTTCGAGCACCTGCTCCTGCTCACCCAGGCGCTCACCGGCTCGAACCTGCTGGGCCGCCCCGCTCCGACCAGCATCATCCAGCTCATCGTGCCGCGCGTGGAACTGCACCTGTTCTACAACGCGATCGTCTTCCTGCCCATGGTGGTGGCGATGATCCTCCACCGGCGTCCCCGCACGTCCGAGCGCGCCGAGATGCACTGCGGCTGCGCCGTCCCCGCCCACGGGTGACAGGGAATGGCAGGTGGACGGACGGTCCGCGGCCCTGCCGTCCCGGCCACGGCTCCGAGCCTGATGATCGTCGGTGACTCGATCAGCCACGGCCTGGAAGGCGACTACACCTGGCGGTACCGGCTGTCCCGGAACTTCGACAAGCACGACTTCCCGGTCCGCTTCGTCGGACCGGGGAGGGGCACCTCGGTGCTGCCGCCGGACCGGCCGGACGACCGCCCGGCCGGTCCGGCCTGCGCGGCCTGCGCGGCAGAGGCGGCGGGGGTGGCGTGTACGGCCTGCGCGGCCGGTGCGGCGTGTACGGCCTGCGCGGCCGACCCCGTCCACAACGGCCGTTACCGGCCGGGGATCGGCTTCGGTGGCAGCAGGCACCACGCGAGGTGGGGCCGCCGGCTCCACGAGGCCAAGGATGACATCCGGGAGACCGTCGCCGCCCACGCCCCCGGCTATCTCATGGTCGAGCTCGGGTTCAACGACCTGGCCTGGGGTGTGTCCGGCCCCGACCGGCTGAGGGCGGACGTCGAGACCTTCGTCCGGCGGGCCCGTGAGGCCGATCCGGACATCCAGTTCCTGATCGCCAACGTCGTCCATCGCACACCGCTGGACTCCAGCCCCGGCCTGCCGGACATCATCACCTCCTACAACGAGGCGCTGCCGGCCACGCTGGCCGCGATGTCGACCGCCCGGTCGAGGGTCGTCCTCGTCGACCTCGACGGCGCCTACGATCCCCACAACGACGCCTACGACGGTCTCCATCCGAACAGCATCGGCGAGTTCAAGATCGCGAAAGCGTTCGCCGACGCCTTCTCGTCGGCGTTCGCCCACGGCCGGGTGGATTTCCTCGACCCGATCCCCCGCACGGCCGATCCGCTCGTGATCTCCGCGCCGGCCGGCATCACCGCCACCCCGCACGGCTCGCACATCAGGGTCTCGTGGCCGCACGTGTTCGGCGCGAGCGGATACTGGCTCTACTGGCGCGACGCCACCGTCGGGCAGGGCTTCCAGCGGTCACCGCTGCCGATACTCGCCGACAGCGTGGCGGCACCGGCCCAGGCCGGGCACATCTACGAGTTCATGGTCAGCGGCGCACGCGGGTCCCAGGAGACTCCGGCCACCGAGATCGCCGCCGTCGTCCTCGACGGGCGGCCGGCGCTGTCCCTGACAGGCGGTCAGGCGGGGCGCTGAGCGGTCAGTTCTGCTGGGAGACGATGTCGGTGAGGAGCGTGACGAGCTGGTCGGGGGCCGACACCATCGGCCAGTGACCGGTCTTCAGGGTGTGGAAGGTCCAGTTCGGCTCGGCGCGCATGGCCGCGACGTCGTCGGAGACCCTGCCGTCGAAGTGCTCCATCTCGCACACGATGTAGCTCGCCCGCTGCTGCGTCAGCGGCCGCGCCAGGACCGCCGGTTCGGACAGTGTGCGCCCCGGATGGCCGACAGAGCGTTCCACCAGCCACCGTGCCTGCTCGATGGACAGGTCCTGCCCGTCGGCCACGGCGGCGACGTCCGGGACGGGCCAGCGGCCCCGGTTCTCGGCGATCAGCCGGAGCTCGTCGGCGCGCTGGCGCTCCGGGAAGACCTGGAGCATCGACGTGCCGTCGTGGGGCAGGAACCCCTCCACGAACACGGTGCGCGCCACTCGGCCGGGTGCCCGGTCGGCGACCTGACCGGCCACGATGCCCGAGTAGCTGTGCCCTACGAGGGTGACGTTGCGCAGGTCCTCGGCCTCCAGGAGCGTCAGCACGTCGTCGACGTGGGTGGCCAGGCCGACGCCCGAGACATCAGCCTCGGGGCTGGCCAGTCCGGACAGCGTGACCGGGCGGACGTGATGACCGAGCGCGCGCAGCCCGCAGGTCACCGGCTCCCAGACCCAGGCACCCGTCCACGGGCCGGGAATCAGGACGAAACAATTCTTCACGGAAGATCAGTTCCTCTCCTTACGCTAAGGCTGTCCTGAACGGCGCGGGGGGCCGGCCCGACGGTCCCTCATATCCATATCCGCAGGCCGACCGCCCCGCAGGGCACAACTTTTCATTTTCATTCAGCAGCCTTTTACCAATACAGTCAAGTGTTGTCAGGCCACCATGTCCGCCATGGCGGGCAGCGAGAACGGGCTCAACTTGAGGTCGAGGGCGTCCGACTCCGACACCGTGACCGGGAAGTCGTCGGCGATGACCGCGACCATGCCGGCGTATCCGCTGCCGGGGTCGAGGGGATGGAGCTGCACCCGCTCGGGAGGGATGTCCAGCGGCCAGCCGAGCAGCGCGGGCCTCTCCCGCGGGCTGCTCACCTCCACCTGGTCCGGGGGGATCCGCAGCCCGTGGCCCGTCGCCTTGAGCACCGCCTCCTTGCACACCCACATGCGGGCGAAGGCGAGGTGCTGCTCGTGATCGGGGAAGGTCCGCAGGATCTCCTGCTCGGCCGGCGACAGGGCGCACCGCACGAGCTCGTCGACCGGGCAGGAGGGCACCTCCTCCACGTCGACCCCCAGCCGCCCGGCGGGGCTCAGGGCCACCGCCACGCGGTTGGCCGAGTGGGAGATGGAGACGTGCAGCTCCGCCCCCTCGTTGCGGATGTACGGCTTGCCGTGCGGCTTGCCGCAGTCCGAGCACCGCCGCTCCACGGGGACGTCCTCGGGAGGGACGCCCAGCTGGAGGGCCGCGGTGGTGCGCAACAGCCAGGACGCGGTGAGATACCGGAGCCGGTCGGGCTCGCGACGGAAGGTCGCGGCCCGTTCCAGCTCAGTTCCACTGAGCACGCTGGTCAGGACCTCGGCCGGGTGATCCCGTGGATCCGCCCACCATACGCTGCACTCCCCAGCCTTTAATATGGGGGTGATCATGGTCAGCCTCCTTCGATTCTCGATTACCGGTTGTCAGAATGTGACAGGTCGCGAGTTTCCAGTGGTTGACGGCCGGATCGGCGAGAATTTCGATCACCTTGGCGCAGATCTGCTCACTGGTTGTTTCCTCGTCGGTGTGGATTCGAATAACGATTTCCCCGGTCGCCTGCCTGAGGTCTTTACGCCATTTCTCGGGCAGCAGCGCCAGGATCCGGATTCCGTCCACCGGTGAATTGTTCGACGGGTCTCCTCCGCTCCGCCGCATCGTCAGCTCGACCAGCATGGCTCTAACCCCAGGGCGTGTTGGCGGCGGTGGGCGCGGAGTCCCAGGTGGTACCGGCGGCGACGGGTGACGCGGAGTGCCCTGTCGCGCCCGCGCCGGTCGACACGGATCGGCCGCCGATGACGACGGCACCTGGAACGGCACCGGAGACAATCGCCGCCGACACTTTCACGGCGGCCCTGGAATTGCCTGGAAACGCGGCCGGGCTTTTCATCAACTACCCCTTTCTCGGCTGTGTGTTCGTTCTCGCATAATCAACTCTGCGCTCTCCGCGGCCCGTGGACCAGACAGATCGGAGTCAGCAAGTTGCCCGGCCCTAACCGCTTCCTGCCAGAGCGGCGCCGGATGGCCGCGCGCGCCAGGTGGGAGACGCTCCCCCGAACGGGAAAAAGCCCGCGCGCCGGAGCCGGCGCGGGGCTGTGAGAGGGCACGGGGCCGCGAGAGGGGAAGAGGCCGCGAAAGCGCGAAAGGGGGAAGGGCCGCACGGGGAGGCGCCCGGGCACGCGGCTCAGGCCGGGGACGGCGGCGGGGTGGCTCTCAGCCGTTCTGGGACGGCGCTTCCACGCGGGGGGAAGGAGGGGTCGGGACGGTTGTCAGACGCCCTCGGACGGCGTTTTCACGCAGTGGTGAGCGCGCTCTCCGCCGGTCGCTCCGGTGGGGTGAACGGCCCCCAGGTGAAGGCCGGCAGCCACGGCCCCGGGTCCTCGCTCCAGTGGAGCCGCGCGATCTGCGCGGATGTGCGCCGTCCGGCGAGCGACCGGTACAGGTCGTGCCGGTGGGCGCTGAGCGTGGCCGCGGGCCGCCCCGCCGGGCCGGCCGTCCACCAGGCACCGGGGGTCTCGATCCGGAGCGCGGGAAGGCCGCGCGCGCTCACCTCGGCGGAGAGACCCGAGACGACGACGTCGAGCGCGCCCGGGTACGCCGGGTGCTCAGCGGGCGGCGGCAGGCCCAGGGCGTAGCGGATGTCGAGCTCGTGCGTGAACGCGTCCATCGTCATCACGCCGCCACGCCGGGCGGCGTCACCGGCGACGAGCCGCTCCACCTGCTCGCCCGCCGTGGTCCAGGCGGCGAGGAGGGCGGCCAGAGCGGCGTCGCCCGGGAGCGGGCCCACCACGGGCCGGCTCCCCAGCCTCCCGGCCACCCGCGCGCAGATCTCGACGAGGTGGGCGACGACCTCGCGGACCGTCCACCCCGGGCAGGCGGCGACGGCGAGGTCACCGGCGGCCGGACGGCCGGCCAGCAGCCGTGTCACGTTCTCGCGGACATGGCGGTAGGCGACGTCGGCGGGCACCCGTTCCCAGTCCGGCGCGTTCACGGCGGCGTGTTCCGTCCCGGCGTCACAACGGCGCGTTCCGTCCCGGCGTCACAGCGGCACGTTTCCGTGCTTGCGCTGCGGCGGCTGCTTGCGCTTGTTGCGCAGCATCGCCAGCCCGCGGGCCACCGCCGCCCGCGTCTGCACCGGATCGATGACGTCGTCGACCAGGCCGCGCTCGGCGGCGTAGTGCGGGTGCACGAGCTGTTCGGAGTACTCGGCGACCAGCTCCGCGCGGAGCTCGGCCGGGTCCACGGCGGCGGCCAGCTCCCTGCGGAAGATGACGTTCACGGCGCCCTCGGCGCCCATCACCGCGATCTCGTTCGTCGGCCACGCCAGCGAGAGGTCGGTGCCGATGGAGCGCGAGTCCATCACGATGTACGCGCCGCCGTACGCCTTGCGCACGATGACCTGGATGCGCGGCACGGTCGCCTCGCAGTAGGCGTACAGCAGCTTGGCGCCGTGCCGGATGATCCCGGCGTACTCCTGGTCGGTGCCCGGGAGGAAACCGGGGACGTCGACCAGCGTCACCAGCGGGATGTTGAAGGCATCGCAGAACCGCACGAACCGTGCGGCCTTCTGCGACGCGACGACGTCCAGCACGCCGGCCAGCACCATGGGCTGGTTGCCGACCACGCCGACCACGTCGCCGTCGATCCGGGCCAGCACGCAGATCACGTTCGGCGCCCAGCCCTCGTGCAGTTCCAGGAACTCCCCGTCGTCCACCAGCTCGGCGACGACCTGCCGCATGTCGTAGGGCTTGTTCGGCTCGACCGGGACTATCTCGGCCAGCCGGGGCCGCACATCCGTGGCCGCGTCGTAGGACGGTGTGCTGGGAGGGAACTCCAGGTTGTTGCTGGGCAGCATCGAGACGAGATAGCGCACGTCCTCCAGGCAGCTCTCCTCGTCGTCGTGGACGAAGGTGGCCACGCCCGACCGGCCGCCGTGCACCTCCGCGCCGCCGAGCTCGGCGTGGCTGACCCGCTGGCCGCTCACCGCCTCGACGACGTCGGGGCCGGTCAGATACATCTGCGCGGTGTCGCGGACCATGAAGGTGAAGTCGGCCAGCGCCGTGGAGTAGGCGGCCCCTCCGGCGCAGGGCCCGAGCACGACGCTGATCTGCGGTATCACCCCCGACGCCTGGACGCTGCGCTGGAAGATCCCGCCGTATCCGTTGAGGGACATCACCCCCTCCTGGATCCGGGCGCCCCCGCTGTCGTTCAGCCCGATGAAGGGGGACCCGGTGGAGATCGCCAGATCCATCACCTTATGGATCTTCGAGGCGTGGGCCTCGCCGAGCGAGCCGCCGAAGACGGTGAAGTCCTGGGCGTAGACGAACACCCGGCGGCCGTGGATCGTGCCGGAGCCCGTGATCACACCGTCGGTGTACGGGCGCCGCTCCTCGATCTTCAGACCGTGCGACTGATGGCGGCGGTACATGTCGATCTCGGTGAACGACCCCTCGTCCAGCAGCAGGTCTATCCGCTCGCGCGCCGTGTGCTTGCCGAGCGCGTGCTGCCGGTCAACCGCCTGGCGGTGGCCGGCGGTGACCTCCTCACGCAGCTCTTCACGCTGCTCGCGCAGCAGGCGCATGGACCGGGTCTGGGGCCGCGGGACCGGCGGCTCCACCCGGCGGTGCCCGCTCGCCTGGCCGTCGGGACGGCCGTCGACGACCTCCTCGACCGGCGTGGGCAAGGGGACGAGTATGAAATCGAGCTCCGAGGTGCTCATCAGCGCTCCTTCCCCTGGTCGTCCAGGTTCCCCTGGGCGCCCAAGGCTCTGGCCCGCCGGGCGGTCCGCTCGCTCATGGGGCATCTCCCGTCAATGCGTCGTTACAGATGACAGGCTCGGCCGGCCGGAACCCGCCTGCCGGGCAGACAGGTGGCCGCTTCCGTGCAGCCAGCGCACCGTGTCACCGAAGGTCTCGGTGACGGGCCGTGGGCTGATCCCATGAGTGCTGACGCCCTCGGCCAGGCGCGTGGCGCAGGCGCACGTGTAGATGGCCCCGTATTCGGCTGGGATGTGCCACGGCCAGACGCGCTGCACGAGATCGACGGACAGCCCGACGGGGATCATCGCGCGGGCCGGCAGGAAGACCGCCGGCAGCGCGCGCCCGGTGACCTCGCGCAGCACCTTCACGTACTGCCGGGTGGAGAGGTAGCGGCCCGGCCCGAAGTGGCGCTCCGGCCGGTCTCCCGGCGGGGTGAGCAGCCGGGCGTGCAGCGCCGCGGTGTCCCGCACGTCGCCGACCGGGAACCCGCCCAGCGGCCAGATGGGCGTCAGCCCCCGGAGCACGCTGCGGACGCGGGAGACCTGGTCACCCAGGTTGGGGTCGTGCGGGCCGAGCAGGGCGGGCGGATATGTGATCACCACCGGGGCCCCCTCGGCCTGGTGCCGGCGGGCGACCGCCTCGGCCGCGGCCTTGCTCGCCATGTACGTCTCGCGGGGCCGGCCGACGGGCGAGTTCTCGTCGATCACCCGCCCCCGGGCCGGGAACATCGCCACGATGCTGGAGACATGGATGATCGGGCCCGCGCCCGCCCGCCGCGCGGCACCGAGCACGATCTCGGTGCCCTGCTCGTTGACCTGCCGCATCCTCGCGTGGAGCCTGCTGTCGAAGGAGTAGACCGAGGCCGCGTGCAGAACGGCGTCGGCGCCGCGCACCGCCCGGGCCACGGCGGCCCCGTCGGTGACGTCCCCGGCGACCACGTCGACGGCTCCGGGGTCGACGCCCAGCGGCGACAGCGCGCGCCCCGCCTTCGACGGATCGCGGACGAGCATACGGACGCGGTGGCCCATCTCCACAATCGCCGCAACCGAATGGGCACCGACGAATCCAGTACCGCCGGTCACGCACACCAGCATCAGATCATCTCCTCTAATCCATACCCAGTGAAATGCCCTTGCCTCTCTCCTGTCATCTCCGAGTGTGCTTTCACCCCGCAGCGCGGAACGCCGGCTATCACGGGGCCGTACGCGGGCCCTTTCCGGGCGCAGGACAACCCGTTCCACGGCCAATGTTCGCCGCCGGGGCGACAATCCGTTCCATGGCCAATGGGCGCACCGGAAGGCGCGGACGGGACGAATCACGGACCGGCTCCTGCGGCCGGGAGAGCCCCGCGACCGTGCCCGGCCGCCCCCGGCCGGGCCGCGAGCACGTGGCCGGAGGTGGCCGCCGCCCTGGCCGGCGGCCCTTACCGGAAGGCTTTCACCTGCGATTTCTCCCTGCCGCCCGACGGATGTGCGGCTGTCCAGCGTCCGGCTGGCAGGAAGCGGCTACGGGCGGGCAGCTTGCTGACCTCGTTCCGCCTGTCCTCCGGCCCGTGGAGCGCGCAGAGTTGGCCGTGCCGGCAAAAGCCGGACAGCCCGATTAAAGGGATTGAGAAATGAAAAGCCCGATCACCTCCTCACTCTTTTCCGATATCACCGCAAAACCGCCGTCCGTGCGTTTTTCCGGTATAATTCCATCCGCCGTCGCCGTCGGCGTCCCTTCCGTGGCGACCTCGGCCGGCACCACCCGGGACTAGGCGGAGGCACCAGCCATGTTGGTTGAGCTGACAATGCGGCGGACGACGGAGGAGCCGTCCAACAATTCACCGGTGGACGGGATCCGGATCCTGGCGCTGCTGCCGGAGAAATGGCGTAAGGACCTCAGGCAGGCCACCGGGGACGTCGTCATCCGGGTCCACACCGACGAGAGGGTGACCAGCGCGCAGATCCGCGCCGAGGTGATCGAGGCTCTCACCGATCCGGCGATCAGCCACTGGGAGCTCGCGGCCTGCCAGACCCTGACCACCGGCCGTCCCGGGCCCGGGGAGGCCGCCCCCTGACCTCTCCTCTCCCGGAACGGGACCGTCAGATCCAATTCTCCTCCTTGGCACGCAGGGCGGCCTGGAAACGGTTGACGGCGCCGAGCCGGGCCATGAGGTCCGCGACATAACGGCGATAGGTCCGGACGGACACGTCGATCTCGCGTGCCGCGATCTCGTCCTTGTCGGCGGTGGCCATCACCGCGAGCACCCGCTTCTCCAGCTCGGAAAGGAGCGGCGCGCCCGTGGAGGGCTCGGTGAAGTCGCGGAAGTCGGTGGCGGCCTGCCATACGCCGTCGAAATAGGTGACCAGCTGGGAGACCAGGCCGGGCTCCCTCACGAGCAGCGCGCCGCGCGAGCTCTCCTTCGGGTTTATCGGCACGACCGCCACGCTGCGGTCGAAGATGAGCATGCGGTCCATGGGGTCCTCGGTGATGTGGATCTGACCGCCCAGGCTGACGACATCACGCAGATACGACGCCATCATCGGGTCATCGAGCGCCTTGGGGTGGTAGACCGCTTTCACCGCCAGTCCGCGGCGCAGGGAGCGGGTGTCCAGCGGCAGCGCCGTCTCGATGGCGCCCTGGGAGAGCGGGCCGCCGGGATGCAGGCACAGCGTCTCCTTGTAGGAGAAGAACCCGAGGTCGTCGAGCCGCTGACGGACCCGGTCGAGGCCCTCCACCCGCTCGATGTCGAGCACCGGCGTCGCGTTCTCCCCGTGCCGCTGGTCCTCCACGAACGACGCGATGGCGTCACGCGCCGCCAGGACGCGGCGGATCTCCATGTTGAGCTGGTCGAGCCGCTGCTCCACGAGGCGCTCGATGCCGATCCTCGGCTCGGTGGCCACCACCCGGTGACGGTCGGTGAGATCGAGCAGGGAGAGCCTGCCGAGCACCTCGGCCGCGGCCTCGACCGTGTCGGGGTCCATGTTGAGCGCCTGCCGTACCGAGCCGATCCCCTCGCCGCGGTGCCGCAGGAAGTATCGATAGAGCTCCTCGGCCTCGGCCGAAATACCGATGATGGAAATGTCCATGGCTCACCTCCTGGCCATGTACCTCACCCAGGGGGGTGACCGCAGGCTGGTCCACCTTGGCCCGGCACGCAGATATGTATATTTTCAAACTATCAGAGCATAGATCGTTTGTAAACCCTCACATAGTGCCGGCCCGGCTCCCGCCGGTCAGCTGCGTGAGGATCCGGTCGAGATGGGCCCGGTCCTCATCCGTCAACCTGCCGATCACGCGGTCGTGGACCTCGGCGGTCACCGGATGGAGCACCTCCACCAGGAGCGCACGCCCGGAGTCGGTCAGCTCGATCGAATAGGCCCGGCGGTCGGTCAGGTCACGGCTGCGCACGACCAGCCCGCGCTGCTCCAGGACATCGATGATGTGCACCATCGTCGACCGGTCGACGGCGAGCCGCCGCCCGATCTCCTGCTGCGACAGCGGCCCGGCCGCCTCCAGCACGCTGAGCACCCCGTAGTCGCGCCAGCGGAGGTCGGCCCCCTTCAGCGCCTCCTCCAGCTCCAGCGTGACCTCGCGCGCCGCGCCGTTGAGCAGCCAGCCGGTGGACTCGGCCAGCAGCCGCGCGGCCGGCACGGGCCCACCCCGGTCTCCACCCATAGCTCCACCCCTTTCCAGCGGATCGGCGGTCAGCCTTCCTGCCCGTCGGCCACCTCTGACAGATCCACTCCGAGCACGATCTCACGGACCTCATCCCATGTGGTGCCGGCGTCAGGGCCGACCTGGCCTGCGGACATGGAGTCTCCTCACCCGAGATGGCCACGGGTCCCCAGGCGGACCCTCCCCCACCCTTCACGCATTAATCAGCTTCACAGATCCTCAGTGATCCTGTCAATCAGTAGTACTGATGATTTGAATCCAGCTGTTGCGCTGCACATGTCGGCGTGTGACACTCTTGCCCTATAGCGTGTGACAGTCTTGCCATATATGAGCATGCTTGATATGGGCACTTTTGCGCATTATGGAACGTGTGGCCGCTGAAGGGACGTATGTGAGCACCAATTCTCCGAATACGGATCTTCCCCTGCCGGATCTCATGTCCAGCTCCACCAGTCTGCTCGTGAGCAAGGCCAATGATCTTTTCGTCGAGATCTTCGAGTCGGCGGTGGAACCCTTCGGGCTGCGGTCGAAGGACCTCATCGTGCTCACGGCCATCGACTCCATGGGGCCCCAGTCCCAGCAGCAGCTCGCCCGCACCCACGGCATCGACCGGACCACCATGGTCAGCGTCGTCGACGGCCTGGAGCGGCTCGGCCTCGTCCAGCGGGCGCGCAACCCGGACGACCGGCGCAAATACGCGATCGCCCTGACCAGCGAGGGGCAGGCGCTCCTGCGCCAGGATCTCGCCCCCACCATGACGAACGCCCTCGAGACCTTCCTGGCGCCGCTCACCCCCGACGAGCGCGAGCTGTTCAACAAGCTTCTGTGGCGCCTGGTGCACGAACGCGGCCCGGTGGGATCCAGCGGAGCCGCCGCCTCCTAGGAGCCGGAGCGGCCGGCCCGCCGCGGGCGCCGAGCTCATCCAGGACCACCCGGCACGGCCGGCCCACCCTCCGCCGCGCTCCACCTGGCGGAGCGCCGGCGCACCGGCCGCTCCACGAAGGCCTCCACCACCGTTTCAACGAGTGATCATGGGATGAGCCACGCTTCGGGCGCGGGGCCGCAATTCCAGCGCAGAACTGTCTGACTATATCGATTTACCAAGTCAGAAAACCATGTCAAGGCATTGATTGTGCCGTAAACACATGGAATACCGGATGCATCCCCGTAATTAAGGCACAGAGGAGCATCCGGTGAAAATCCCCCCTATTACCTCAAAAGCCCCACGAGCCGCCGGCCGTCTGGCCGTGGCGCTGGGAGTCGTCCTCGCCGTGGTCGCGACGGGCGCCGCCCAGGCCACGGCGGCCCCCGCTCCCGCCCCCGTCAAGGACGCCGGCCCCCGGGCCGTCGAGCCGGCCGGCGGGGTCCCGGGCGGTTTCGCCTCCTGGAAGGACCTGCTGGCCACCCAGGAGAAGCTGGTCAAGGCCGCCGACCGCGTCACCGCCGCCGCCAGGACGCAGAACGGCACCGGGTTCGCCGGCGTCGTCGCGGCGCCGGAGAACCGCGAACTGCGCGTCTACTGGAAGGGGGACGTCCCCGAGCGCGTCAGCGCCCTGGTCGGCCGGCTGCGCCGGGACGTCTCGGTCAGCGTCCTGCCGGCGGCCTACTCGGCCCGCGAGCTGGAGAGCGAGACCGACCGCCTCGTCCGCGCCTCCGGCGGCGCGATCACCTCGATCGCGCCGAACACCGACGGCTCGGGCCTGACGGTCTCGGGCGCCGACTACGGCCTGACCCGCTCGAAGGTCGCCGGCTCGGCGGTGCCGGTCACCGTGGAGGCCGGCGTCGCGCCGGCCCCGGCCAGCCGCTGGGACGACGCCGCGCCCTGGCTGGGCGGCGCGGCCTGGCGCAACACCGGCACCGGCCGCGGCTGCTCGACGGGCTTCGCCGTCACCGCCGGCGGGGTGAGCTGGATGCTGTCGGCGGCCCACTGCGGCAGCGTCGGGCAGACGGCCACCGACCCGACCGGCCAGGTGATCGGCCCGATCGCCCACGCCAACACCAGCCGCGACGTGATGCTGATCCGCGCCGGCAGCGCCGGCCGCGTCTACAACAACGACCCCGGCACCGTACCGCCGGAGTTCAGCAACCCGGTCGCCGGCACCTCCGCCTCCTACGTGGGCATGTGGCTCTGCACCTCCGGCGCCTACTCGGGCACCATCTGCCTCTGCCAGGTGAAGATGACCAACGTCACGATCTACCTTGCCGAGAGCGTGCTCCACGGCCTGGCCCTCCTCGAGAACCCGACGCGCAAGAACGCCGCCGGCCAGGGCGACAGCGGCGGCCCGGTGGAGACCCCCGAACCGTCCGGCACCACCCGGCAGTACGCGGTGGGGGTCATCTCCCTCATCGACACCAGCGCTCAGGCGCCCTGCACCGGCTACGTCGTCAACGGCCGTATCTGCTCCTGGCGGCTGTACTACTCGCCGTGGAGCAACGCGACCGCCGCCTTCCCGGGAATCGCCATCATGACCGGCTGACGGACGATCGAGCGAGCGGCCAGGCGGTCACGGCCGACCTCATGGACCTCATGGATCTCATGGATCTCATGGACCTCATGGACCTCATGGACCTCATGGACCTCATGGACCTCATGGACGGAGGGGCGCCCGGCGGGCGCCCCTCCGTCCATGGATGTCGCGGCCCGGCATCGCCGCCGCCGCCGTCCGTTATCGCCCCCGTTGTCCGTTACCGCCTCCGTCATCGCCGCCTCGCCAGATGAGGCGATCTTCAAGGGACCGGGCACGGAAGCGTGGTGCCCGGCGGGACCATCCGGTAGCAGGCGGCGCCCGGGCACACGACCTTCACCGGAGCGCCCGACTCCCCCAGGCAGACGACGACCGGCTCGTGCCCGAACCGCCGGCAGGCGATGTCGATCCAGCTCAGCGCCCCGTCCGGCATGACGGGGCCGTCGAGCGCCGACGGGTCCGCGTCGACGGCGGAGCGCTCCAGGTAGGCCAGGTAGTCGGCCTCGCGATGCCACACCGTGATGCGGCGCAGCGAGTCGGCCACGGGAAGGGTGTCCCACGGCTGCGCGCGCGCCGCCATCGCCCGCAGGAACGCCCTGCTGACCGCCTCCTCCATCGAGCGCGCCGCGGCGGTGGCTATCGTGGTCCCGTCTCCGCTGACGCCCACGACCGCGATCTGGAAATCGGGGCCGGGCAGCACGAACGCCGGCACCCACAGCCCGAGAGCGGACGCCGCCTCCGCGGCACCCGCCGGGATCAGCCTCCCGAGGTGCTCGGAGACCCTCAGGAGCGGCATCCGAGGGCTCGCCCACCAGCGGGTGAACACGTCATGGGCGAGGAGGTCGGCGATCCCGCCGGAGACGCCGTCGGCGGGGTCGTCCACCACGCCGACCACGGTGGGCTCGACCCGGCAGTCCCGCTCGCCCATCCACACGACCTCGGCCGGCAGGAGATAGCGCTCCCGGCTCAGCAGGCCGGTCCCGGCGATGCGTGACCGGTTGTCGGGCGGCGGTTCCGGCATGAAGTCGGCCAGGCACAGCTGCCTGCCGTCGTCACCGGCGCAGGGCTCCGCCTCGCCGTCCGGGATCCGGTAGAGGACGTCCATGGCGGCGGCCCGCGCCTCCGCCCTCGCCCGCGCGGCGTCCGGGGAGAAGCCCGCCGCGACGGTGACGACTCCGGACGCCGGACGCCGCGCGTACGCGAGGTGGACTTCCCCGCCAAGACACTCGGCGACCCCCTCCATCGGCACCGGCGACCACGACGCCCCTGAGATCGCCGGCCGAGAGCTTCCAGGTGTGGGCGCCATCAGTCCCTCCTCGCCACGCATGCCGGGCCCCGGAGGGTCCATGGTGAAGCCCCCCGACCCGCGGCCGATCACCGCCGCCCGAAGGGTCTTGCCATTAGCGAGGGCCACGGTCCGAGCTCACCCGGCACCGGCGCCCAATTCGTGTCGCGGATCGCACAAGTGCCGACACAAGACCAATACAACACGCCTCGCGCGGGGGCCGTCAACGTAAAAGAAGCCATCAAGCAACCTGGAAGAAAAAGGGGCTCACCAAGAGTCGAATATCACCTTGCGCAGTGCCCTGAAACAGCCGTCCGGCCTGGTCGAACGGTAATTGACCGGGAACCTAAAATAACACGGAAATGGCCCGCGGATAAGCCGTTCCGTAATTTAGGTAAACAACCGTCCGACCGGTCCGGCAATTCGCTTTCCGTGGAACGGCCGGGCGCGGCGGCCGCCGGCCCCAGGCCCGTGCGCCGGGGCGGCGCGCCGGCGCTCAGCGGCGCTGGGCGGCGATGCCGGCCAGGAGCGCGACGAGCGGATCGGGGGCCGAGATCATCGGCCAGTGGCCGGTGTCGAGGGTGTGGAAGGTCCAGTTCGGCGCGGTGCGCATGGCCGAGACGTCGGCGGAGACCCGGCCGCCGAAGTGCTCCATGGCGCACACGACGTATGTGGCCCGCTGGTGTGCCAGCGGGCGGGTCAGGACGGCCGGCTCGGCTATCGTGCGCCCCGGGTGGCCCACGAAGCGCTCGGCGAGCCACCGTGCCTGCCGCGGGGAGAGGTCCTGGCCGTCGGCCACGATCGCGGGGTCGGGCGCCGGCCAGCGGCCGCGGTTGTCGGCGATCAGCCGGAGCTCCTCGGCACGCTGGCGCTCCGGGAAGGCGTGGAGCATCGATCTGCCGTCATGGGGCAGGAACGCCTCGACGAAGACGGTGTGCGCGACCCGGTCGGGCGCCCGGTCGGCGACCTGGCCCGCCACGATGCCCGAGTAGCTGTGTCCCACGACGATGACGTCGCCCAGCTCCTCCGTCTCCAGGACCGACAGCACGTCGTCGACATGGGTCTGCAGGCCGACGGCGGAGACGTCGCCGTCGGGAGCGGCCAGTCCCGACAGCGTGATCGGACGGACGTGATGGCCGCGCCTGCGCAGGCCGCAGGTCACCGGTTCCCAGCCCCACGCCCCCATCCACAGGCCGGGGAGCAGCACGAAATGGCCCTTCACGGAAGGTCAGCCCCCCTCCTCGACCGTCGGGGCGTCCACCGGAGGTCATCCTCCGGGAGCCGCTCCGCCGGTCACCCGCCGGAGGTCGCCCTACCGGTCACCCGCCATCGGAGGGAGCTGCGCCCTCGCCATGACGTGGTGCACGAAGGAGTCCATGCTGGGGTGCTCGTACAGCTCGCCGACCTCGACCCGGACGCCGAGGGCGTTCTCGACGCGGGCGACGATCCGGAGCGCGGTGATCGCCCTGCCTCCCAGCTCGAAGAACGTGGCGTCCGCCTCGTCCTCGGAGACGTCGAGCACGCTCTTCCAGATCTCCTCGACCTGCCTGCCCGCGGCCGGCGGCCTCAGGTCCGGTACGGCGTCACCGCCCATGGGGGCACCGCCCGCCCCGGTGTGCGACCGGTGCCACCGGGACTCCCGGAGGGCCGTCCAGCAAGGCCATGCGCATCCGCCCACCTCCCTATCGGGCCACCAGGGCCGGCGCCAAGCGTATCCACCGGGCCGGGGCCCGGCATCTTCCACGTTGCCGGATTTCTGGCGGTGCCACCACAGACGGGCGGCCATGATTCCCCGGCACCCGGGAAAGGTCGGGGAAGGGCTCCGCGGAAAGGCCGGGGAGCTGCGGCGCGACGGCTTCCGCGGCAGCGTCGACCGCGGCGATCCGGGCCGCGTCGGGCCCCGGTCGTGGAGATTCTCCCGGCACCGGCCCGGACCGGCTATTTCTTCCAGATTGCTAATTCCGCCGGCATCTCCACGATTCCTTTCTGGCGGATGCCGCGCACCGTAGCCTGACGCTGTTGAATGACCGCGAATTTATCCGTTGCCCCTCCCTTTTGCGAAGGTTGATGAAGCCGTGATCGTCGACCGCTCACCTGTGCTGACCTACTCCTCGTACCTGGCACTGAACGAGATCCTGACGGCCCAGCGGCCACGCTCGACCGAGCACGACGAGATGCTGTTCATCGTCGCCCACCAGGCGCACGAACTCTGGTTCAAGCAACTGCTGTACGAGTTCGCCGGCCTGCAGCGCCATCTGGCCGTCGGCGACACCGCGCACGCGCTGCGCACCCTGCGCCGGTCGCTGGGCATCCTGAAGGCGGCGATCTGCCAGATCGACGTCATGGAGACCATCACCCCGCTCCAGTTCACCGGCTGCCGGGGCGACCTCGGCGCCGCCGACGGCTTCCAGTCAGCGCAGTTCCGCGAGGTCGAGGCGGTGCTGGGCAGGCGCGACCACCAGGCGCACCACTCCTACCCGGAGGGCAGCGGTGAGCGCCACCAGGTCGAGACGGCGATGAACCGGCCGTCCATCTTCGACTCCTTCCTGGGCTACCTCACCGCCCAGGGTTACCAGGTGCCCCGTGAGCTGCTGTATCGGGACGTGTCGCTGCCGCCGGCGCCGTCGGCCGAGCTGCGGGCCGTGCTGCTGCGGGTCTACCGTGACGACGACGTGACGGCGCAGATCTGTGAGGGGCTGGTGGACCTCGATCAGCGCGCCCAGGAATGGCGCTACCGGCACGGGAAGACGGTGGAGCGGATCATGGGCGACAGCTCCGGCGCCACCCGCCCGCATCCGGCCTCGTTCACCCCGATGTTCCCCGACCTGTGGACCGTGCGGAACCAGGTGTGACCCGGCCGGTCACGGAGCCGCCCGGGCCGTAGCGGCCGCCTGCCCGGCTCACTCGGCCCGGAGCGCCGAGCGGAGGGCGGCCAGCGCTCGGGCGGTCTGGCTGCGCACCGTCGAGCACACGCTGCCCATCACCCGCGCGGTCTCCTCGACGCTGCGGTCCTCCCAGTAACGGAGCACGACCGCCGCCCGCTGCCGGGACCCGAGCCCGGCCAGCGCGTCCATCAAGGCCATCCGGTCCCCCACGAGCGCGTACGGGTCGGGCACCGGAGCGGGCTCGGGCGGCGTCTCCCGGAGCGTCTCGCGCGACCACCGGTGCGACCGGCGGTCACTGATGATCATCCGAATCATGATCGTGCGGGCGTAGCCGTCGATCCTGTCGCGCCGTTCAAGGGTCTCCCAGCGCCCGTGAATGGCGATCAGAGCCCGCTGGACGAGATCGTCCGCCTCATACCAGTCGGACGAGAGCAGGAAGGCCGTCCGTCGCAGCGCCGGCCTCGTCTCCCTGACAT
Organism: Streptosporangium sp. NPDC048886; assembly: GCF_055586905.1. Taxonomy (NCBI): domain Bacteria; kingdom Bacillati; phylum Actinomycetota; class Actinomycetes; order Streptosporangiales; family Streptosporangiaceae; genus Streptosporangium; species Streptosporangium sp. NPDC048886. Next base: position 255,369 of record NZ_JBVJHH010000009.1, on the reverse strand, counting down.
AGCGCGAGAACTCGTCCTCGCGAGCCTCGGCCATCCCCACACCCCATCACAACGGACCGACCCCACCCCCGGCGTGAAGTCCTCGGAGAAACGCTCGACGACAGCTCGACGGCATCGAACCGGCGCCGTCACAATTTACCGGGCACTCCGCCGGGGACAACCCCTATTCATACCCCTGATACCCCTTGTTCGGACCGGGAGAACCCCAGGAAGCACGCAATTCGATTCCCCCGGCATGGGTGTACGAATACGCTCTCGACGTGAGTGGTGTGGAGACGGAAAGCGGAAGGTTGCCGACGACCGGCAACCTCCGTATCGCCTCTGCGGAAAATTCCCGCGGCACCCGCGCGGATGATCGGGCGCCCTCCGGAAACCTGCGCCTCATCCCGGCTCCCACCCCACCTGACCAGGTAAGCGGTCCCCGTGCGCACGGCCGTAGGGCGGCATGTCGGCATGCCGGCCGCACCCCGGCCGCACATATCGATTCATCACGTGCCACGGCCGGAAAACAGCCGGGCACGCTCATGGCGCGTTTACGCGCATTGTGTAGTCATTCGACTACCCCAACATATTTTCGAAAGATCTTCACTCCGGTGCAGCGTTCCGTGCGCTCCGCCGCGTGTAATAACCGGACAGGCCGATAGCCGTCGCCGGCGTAAAGCCGGCCGACTTCATCGAGCAGCAACAGGCGGCAGCGGCCGGAGACACTCGAAAACATTTCCGCAGGCATGTGGATAAATGTTCCGGCCGGGCGCCCGCAGGGCGCACACAGGCCGTGACCATCCGTTCAATTTTCCGCCCCACGTCAATTCAAGGTTAATCAGGATGACACCTTCAATACCCGGGAGGAGTAATGAACGACGTAATCGAGCAAGCCGTCATGCGAGTCGTCGACAGCATGCACGATAACTTAGGTGATCAGATCACCATCGACGACATGGCTCGCACCGCGATGTTCAGCAAGTTTCATTTCTCCCGTGTCTTCCAGCGGGTCACCGGCCTGTCGCCCGGCAGGTTCCTGTCGGCGGTACGGCTCCGCGAGGCCAAGCGGCTCCTCGCCTCCACCTCGCTGACCGTCACCGACATCAGCCATCGGGTGGGTTACTCCAGCGTCGGCACCTTCAGCTCACGGTTCACCAGCAGCGTGGGGGTCTCTCCGACCAAATACCGCCAGTTCGAGAGCGTCACGCCGCAGCTCCTCATCGAGGAACGCCCCGCCCTCGGGGGGACCGCGACCATGACGGTCCACGGTGACATCTCGTCCCCGCTGACGGACCGGCCGGTCTTCGCCGGGCTGTTCCCCGACCGCATCCTCGAGGGCCGGCCGGTCAGATACACGGTTCTCCACCGGCCCGGGCCGTACGTGCTGGAGGACGTCCCCGAGGGACAGTGGCACCTGATCGCGCAGTCCGTCGCCGCCGGCAGCGAGAACGCCACCAACTACCCGCCCGACGGGGACGAGGCGCTGTGCATCGGGCGTCACGGGCCGATCACGGTAGGGCCCGGCGCGGACACCGCGCTCGCCGACGTCCAGCTCAGGCCGATGCACGCCCTCGACCCGCCGGTGCTGCTCGCGCTGCGCGACCTGCTGACCGTCGCCGCCGTCCGGCAGGCGAGCTGACCCACCGTCCCCTCACCCGCATCGCGCCGGCGCCGGTGCGGGAGGACCGGGACACCGCCCCGGCGGCCCGCACACGGGAACAGGCAGTCCCCGGGGAAGGGCCGGCACACGGGGACGGACCGACAGGCCGGGGAACGGGGTTGAACACGGGGACGGGCCGGCGCAGAGGGACGGGCCGCCATACGGGAAACAGGCCGGCAGACGGGGACGGGACCGCACGGGAAACAGGCCACCGCACGGGAAACAGGCCACCGCACGGGAAACAGGCCACCGCACGGGAAACAGGCCACCGCACGGGAAACAGGCCGGCAGACGGGGACGGGACCGGCACACGGGGACGGGCCGCCATACGGGAAACAGGCCGCTGCGTGGGAACGGGCCCGCGCGGGGGACGGGGATGCCGCCCCGGGGCTCCGGCCACGGGGCGAGCGGGGGCGGAGGGGATAACGACGGCAGGCCGCTGAGGGGACGTCCCGGCCGAGCCCTCCTTCAGCCCGTCACCGGGACTTCCCCTCACCACTCACCAGGCCCTCGCCCGTCACCGCCCGCGTGCCGCGGCGCCCACGTGCTCCCAGGCGCCGCGGCGGGCGGATCTCACACCCCGGCCTGCCGGGAGCCGGCCCGGGGCCGTGTGGCGCGGGAGCCGGCCGCGGGGTGCACGGTCATCGGCAGCCCGCCGCGCACCCGGAGGGACAGCATCGGCTCGGCGACCACCTTGTAGTCGGGAACCTTTGCCAGGCGGAGGTCGCGGGCGACCATGGCGATCACGAACGTGGCCTCCATCATGCCCAGGTGGTTGCCGACGCAGAACCGGGGCCCGGCGCCGAAGGGGATGTAGGCGTACCGGGGCCGGCCCGTGGGGCGGTCCGGGTCGAAGCGGTCCGGGTCGAAGCGGTCCGGCGCGTCCCAGAAGGCGGGGTGCCGGTGCAGCGTGTACGGGCTGATCAGGACGTCGGAACCGGCCGGCACGCGGTAGCCGCCGACCTCGTCGTCCCCCTGGGCCTCCCGCGGCAGCATCCAGACCGGCGGATAGAGGCGCATGACCTCCTCCACCACCATCGCGGTGTACTTCAACCGGTGCAGGTCCTCGTAGACCGGCAGCCGGTCACCGAGCACCTCCACCGCCTCGGCGTGCAGCCGCTCCCGGACCTCCGGATGCCGGTCGACGAGGTAGAAGGTCCACGACAGCGTGCTGGCCGTCGTCTCATGCCCGGCGAGCAGCAGCGTGACCAGCTCATCGCGCATCCGCTGGCGACCGACCCGGGGGTCGGCCTCCTGCCGGGTTGAGGCGATCAGGCGGGACACGACGTCGTCGCCCCCGTCGCCGGACCGCGCGAGGCGGTCGGCGACGAGATGGTCGACGATGCGCTGCAGTTCGACACGGGCGCGGCGGAAACGCAGCTGCTTGGGCAGGGGCACCCACATCGGTACCTTGCTCAGCGTGACCAGCTCGAACATCGCCTGGTCCTGGACCGCCTCGAAGGAGTGCCCGATCGCGCTGAAGGCGCCGAGGTCGGCGTCGAGCAGGGTGTGACCGAGCACGCCGAGGCTGAGCGAGGTCATCTCCTGGACCACGTCGACCGGCTGCCCGCCGGTGTGGGACCGGAGCCGGTCCACCAGGGCCGCCGCCTCCGCGGCGATGACCCCGGCCTGCTGGGAGATCCGCTTGTTCTGGAAGACCGGCTGGATCATCCGGCGCTGCTTGCGCCACAGATCGCCCTCGCTGGTCAGCAACCCGTCACCGATGGCCCGCCGCGCCTGGACGAGGCCGACTCCCTTGTGGTAGTTGCCGCTGTTGTCGGCCAGCACGTGCTTGGCGTGGTCGGGATGGTTGAAGAAGTAGAGGGTCTTGGGCCCGATGGACAGTCGGGCCGCGTCGCCGTACGTCGCGGCGAGCGACATCATGCCGAGCCGGTCCGTCGCCAGTTTCTTGAACAGGCTCGGCCCAGCCCACCACGGCGGTCCGGGCGGCACCCGGCGGGTGCCGGGGGGCGCTCCCCCCGGCACCGCCTCGGCGTGTCGTCCTCCGGAGGTCATGCCGTCACCTCGCTCCAGTCCGGGGTGATCTGGCGGAACTTCCCGTTGAAGACCAGCAGCCCGTCCCGGCCCGGCTGCTGGTCCATGGACAGCACCTTCCCTATGAAGATGGTGTGGTCGCCGCCGTCGTAGGTGCGCCACAGCTCGCATTCGAAGCGGGCGAGGGCGCCCTCGATCAGCGGCACACCGGTGAGCTCGCCAGGCAGGCAGCCGACGTTGTCGAACTGGGCGGCGCCCAGGGTCCGCCAGCGGTCGGCGAAGTGCCGGGCCTCGGCCTCCTGGTGGTCGGCCAGCACGCTCACTCCGAAGAACTCCGTGCTGGTGAGACACCGGTGCATGACCGCGTTGCGGTCGACGCAGACCAGCACGAGCGGCGGGTCGAGCGAGACCGAGGTGAAGGAGTTCGCGGTCATGGCGTGCGGGATGGGGCCGCCTGTCGTGACCACGGTGACACCGGTGGCGAACGTCCCGAACGCCCGCCGCAGTGCCTTCGCGTCTGCCGCCTCGCGGGACGACGTGGTGTTGTCGACTGTCACGCTGACCTCCTGGCCTGTCTGGGTCCGCGCCTACGACGCGTACGGTTCGAGCGCCCGGGCCAGCGGCTCAGGGACTCTGGCGGGGGCCGTGCGGGTGTTCGGCCCTCTCATGCACGCCACGCGCTGCCGTCCGCGGGCGACGAGCGTCTCCCGCTCGCCGGCGTCGAGCCGGACGTAGTCGAAGCTGAACTCGATCTGGGTCTGCGCCAGGTCGACCAGGCGCATCCTGATGGAGAGCTCGTCGAAGGCCGTGATCTCGGCGAAGAACTCGCAGTCGACCTTCAGCGTGAAGAGCTTCAGGTCGTCCTGCAGGTCCGCGAGCACCTCCGGCGCCCGCTGCTTGAGGAACATCTCCCGGCACCGTCCCTGCCAGCGCAGGTAGTTGACGTAGTAGACGTTGCCGACGATGTTGGTCTCTTCGAAACCGACCGTGTGCAGGTATTCGTAGTACTTGCTCATGGCCTACGACCGCCCTTCGGTGAGGACTGCGAACACGACTGGGCCCTGGGCGTCCCGCAGGCTCGTGACGAGCGTCGCGATCCGCAGGGCACCTGAGGTGAAGACCACCCACGCGTCCCGCTGCGCCGGGGCCAGGGTGAGGGGGGCGTCCGCCGGGAGGCCGGCCTTCCGCAGGCATCCGGCGGCGGCCAGGACGCGCGTCCCCGCGGTGTCGAGGCTCTCGCCCGTCTCCGCGGCGACCGGCTCGACGATGAGGGCGTACTCGCCGAGCAGTTCCTTCCACGCCGTCGCCGACCGCTCGGTCACCCCTTCGACCTCGCAGCCCACCGTGCCGGCGGCCGCGACGCCCAGGGTCACCCCGGCCCCGTGGGAGGCCGAGATCGCCCGGTCTCCGTCGATCTCCGGCTGCCCGTCCGGCCGGTGGCGGACCTCGACCTGGTGACCGAGCGCCCGTCCCACGGCCACGGCCGTCCGGGTCCGGTGCTCACCGTCGCCTTCCGGGACGTCCGGACGGCCGGGTTCCACGGCGACCGCGACCCGGGCGCCGACCAGGTCCTCCAGCGTCCGCTCCAGGTAGGAGCCGAGCAGCGGGGTCACCCACGGCCCGCGCCCGTCCTTCTTGCGCACCGCCTGCAGGCGCAGGCCCTCCCACCGCTCGACGACCTCGCCGGCGGCGGTGCGCACGGCGATGTCGTAGATGTAGGTGTCGCCGTCGCGCTGCCGTTCGGTGGCGCAGTAGCGCAGCTCGCCCGCCTCGGCCAGCGCGGCACCGCCGGGGTGCACCCGCTCGATCCCGGTCGGCAGCAGCGTGGCGTCGGGCACGCAGACCTGGTTGCCGTGCATCAGCGCGTCGCGCATGCCCGGGTCGCCGAGCAGCAGCTCGCCCGGGAGGAACCCGGCGAACCAGTCCCTCGCCTCCACCGCCGCCACGTCGGCGTCGACGTGCCGGGCGGCGGCCCGGTGGTAACGGCGCAGGCGCTGGAAGCGCGTGCCCTGGAACAGCACGTCCCCGTACATCTCGCTGTCCGGGTCCAGCGGCACCAGCGGCAGCCCGGCGCCGACCTGGTCCGGCGGCCCGTCGGGCGCGCCGTCACCGGTGAAGCGCAGCCGCGCCCGGAAGTGCTCGACGTCGAAGCCGGTCTCCGCGCTGCGGATGGCCACCTCCACCGTCTGGTCTCCGGTGACGGTCGCGGCGATGCGGACCGTCGTGCTGCCGTTCGGCGGCACGATGATGGGCCGCATGAACTCCGCCTGCTCGATCACCGGCACCGTCTCCCAGCCGGTGGCGGCGGTGGCCACCTGTGCCATGGCCTCCATGCCGAACACGGCCGGGAAGAGAAGGTTGCCGTCGAGGAGGTGGTCGGCGAGGTAGAGGTCGGTCCCGGCGTTCATCTCGATCTCGGTGACGAGCTCGACGCCGTGGTAGCGGATCAGCGGCCTGTCGACGAACCGCAGCAGCGGCAGCGACGGCAGGTCGTAGCGGACGGTGTCGATGCCCTCGGTACGCCCGCTGATCACCACGACGGTGGGCGCGTCGGGGTCGGCCACCAGCCGCCGCATGATCTCCACACCCTGCTCCGGGGAGATCGGCGTGATGCCCTTGCGGGCCAGGCCGTCGACGACCGACAGCCGCTCGCCCATGCCGACCTCGGACCAGACCGACCACTCCATGCAGATGCTGCGGCACTGCGGGTGGCGCGCGGCGACCTCACCGGTGAGGTCGGCCAGCCATTCGTTGGCGGTGGCGTAGTGCGCCTCGCCGTGCAGCCCGGCGCGGCCGATGATGCTGCCGAAGGACACCAGCAGGCGCAGCCGGCCCGGTTCGACGGCGGCCAGCACGTTGCGCAGGCCGCCGACCTTGGGGGCGAAGGTCCGCCGGAAGGCGGCCATGTCGAGGCTCGCCAGCCCGCCGGGCTCGTTGCGGCCGGCACCGTGCAGCACCGCGGTGACGGGCCCGAGGGCCGCCTCCACCTCGGCGACCGCGCGGCGCACCTGGTCGGCGTCGGTGACGTCGGCCCGGGCGTAGCGCACGGTCACGCCGGAGTCCGTCATCCGCCGGAGGTTGTCGGCCAGCTCCTGGTCGTCGGCCGGGTCCGAACGTCCCAGCACGGCCAGCTTGGCGCCGCTGTCGACGGCCACCGCCAGCGCGCACTCGGCGGTGATGCCCTTGCCTCCGCCAGTCACCAGCAGCACGTCGGTCCCGTCGAGCGGCTGCTCGGTGCGGGCCGGCCGTACCGGCATGGCGCGCATCGTCGGCACCCGCCGCACGCCGTCGGCGTCGTAGTGGACCTCGGCGTAGCTCGTGGTCGCCGCCACCTCGGCCGCCACCCGGCCGACCGTCTCGGCGACCGCCGGCGCGTGGACGATGGTGACGCGCAGGTGGGGGGCCTCCAACTGGAGCGTCTTGGCCAGACCCGCCGCGCCGCGGCCGTGCTGGAGGAGGACGAACCGGCTGTCCTGCGCGCCCCGGATGGCCGCCTTGGCCCCCAGCAGCGCCTGCTCCAGGTGCTTTTCGGCGCAGTCCTGCGGCAGGCACACCAGCACGCCGGAGCCGACCTTCTCCCGTTCGAGCGCCAGGCGCAGCGGCTCGGCGAGCGGGGACTGCTCGGCCCCGAACACCTGCCACTGCCCGCTCTCCTCGGGCGTGGTGCGCGCCGGCAGCGGCACCTCGTCGAGGTCGACGGCGAACGGCCGGGCCCACGGCGCCGCGCCCGCCACCAGCTTGGCGGGGGCGGAGTCGGCCGCCTGGGCGTTCTGCGCCAGCGTGTCGAGCGCGGCGGCCAGCTCGCGCAGGCTGGCGGTGGCCAGGTTCGTCGGCGCCTGCGCGGCGGGCACGCCCAGCCGCTGGGTCGCCTGGTCGATGATGTGCATCACCGTGACCGAGCTCAGGTGCAGCTCGTCGAGGGGGTGGCTGTCCTCGCTGACCATCTCCAGCGGCAGCTCGGCGCGCTCGGCCGCCAGGCGGCGGAGCAGGTCGACGCTCGACTCGCCGGGCTGTCCCTCCGACTGCGCCGGCGCGGCGCCGACGGCCGGCGGGAGCTCCTCGACCTTGCGGGCGCCGCCGCGGATGTGGATCTGCGGAGCCTGCTCGACCGGGCTGGCGAAGAACTTGAACTCTGCGCCGACCTCCAGCGGCCGGACCAGCCGGCCCTGGAAGAGCTCCTCGTGGATGATCGGGACTCCGGTGACGTAGGCCGCGCCGGCCACCCGGAGCAGCCCGGTCAGCGACTCGTCGTCGGTGTCCAGCGCGACCGCCGGGACGTCCGTCACGTCCGCCGCCAGCCCGCTGAGCACCCGGCCGGGCCCGACCTCGACGAACAGGTCGATCTCCTTGGCCGCCGCCTCCACCGCCTGGGTGAACAGCACGGGGTCGGTGATCTGCCTGCGCAGCAGCGCCGGGACGTCGGTGTCCGGCGGCAGCGTCTGCCCGGTGACGGTGGAGACGACCGGCCGCTCGATCCGGCCGAACTCCTCGCCGGCGAGGTGCGCGCCGAAGGCCTCGGCCGCCGGCGCCACCAGCGGCGAGTGGAAGGCGTGCGACACCGGCAGGCGGGTCCACCTCAGGCCGGTGGCGGCGGCCCTGCTCCCGAGGGTCTCGACCGCGTCGACGGGCCCGGCGACGACGGTCTGGTTCGGCCCGTTGTACCCGGCGATCACGACGGGCAGGTCGTCTATCAGCTCGGTCACCGCGTCCGGCGTCGCGCGGACGCCGGCCATGGTGCCCGAGGCGCTGTGCTCGGTCATGGCCTCGCCGCGGACGGCCGCCACGCGCAGCAGGGCCTCCTCGTCCAGCGCGCCGGCCCACTGCAGCGCCGAGATCTCGCCCAGGCTGTGGCCGACCGCGACGTCCGCCTCCACGCCGAGGGCGGACAGGGCCCGCAGGCCGGCCATGGAGCCGGTGACGATGCGCGGCTGGGCGACCGCTGTCGCCACCATGTCGCCGTCGGTGGGCAGCGCCGCCTCGGCGTAGATCTCCTCGACCTCGGCGAAGCGCCGTCGCAGCGCGCCGCCGCTGGTGCCGCGGCCCGATCCCTGGCCGGGGAAGAGGTAACCGACCCGGCCCGGCCCGTCCGCGTGGCCGAGGAAGGCCCGGCCGTCCGGTGTGAACAGGCCGGTCTCGCCCGCGTCGAGTGCCTCGATCACGCGCCGCAGCTGCTTTTCGGCGTCCTCGGGCGAGGAGACGACCACCGCGGCCCGGTGGGGCAGGTCGCGCAGGTCGCGCTGGAGCGTGGCCGCCAGGTCGGAGAGCTGGGCGTAGGACACCTGCGGCACGAAGTCGGCCAGCCGCGTGAGCCGCTCGCGCAGCTCCTGCGGCGAGGCCGCGTCGGCCAGCAGCAGTTCGGCGTCCTGCAGCGACGAGGCCAGCATCCGGGTACGGCTGGGCAGCGGCACGCGCCGCCGCGGGCCGGTCTTCTCCAGCACGACGTGGGTGTTGATGCCGCCGAAGCCCATGGCCGTGACGCCGGCGCGCACCGGGGCGCCGGCCGGCCAGGGCTCCGCCTTGCGCAGCACCCGCAGGGACGCCGACTCGTCGGTCAGCACCTGGTGGGGGTCGACGCAACCGATGGTCGGCGGCAGCACCTGCTCGTGCACCGCCATCGTGGCCTTGATCAGACCGGCCACCCCGGCCGCCGCCTTGGCGTGCCCGATCATTCCCTTGATCGAGCTGACCGCCGCGGGCGAGGCCCCGGGGGCGGCGGCGGACCTGGCCCCCGACAGCGCGGTGAGCTCCGTCATGTCGCCGACCGCCGTACCGGTGCCATGGCCCTCGAACAGCTCCACGGTCTCGATGCCGAACCCGGCCCGCTCGTAGGCCCGCCGCAGCGCCAGCTGGTAGCCGCTGACCTCGGGCCTGGTCATGCCGCCCTTGCCGTCGGAGGAGATCCCCCACCCGGCGATGGTGGCGTAGATGCGGCGCCGCGCCTCCAGGGCGTCGGCCTCGCGCATCAGCACGATCATCCCGCAGCCCTCGCCCGGCCAGAAGCCGTTGGAGTGGCGGTCGTAGAGCCGGAACTCGCCCTTGGCCAGGGCGCCGGTCTTGGCGAAGCCCACGATCTCGAACGGGTCGATGGACAGGTCGACCCCGCCGGCGATCGCGACGTCGACGTCGCCGTCGATGAGCGCCTTCGCCGCGGTCACCACCGACAGCAGCGACGACGAGCACGCGCCGTCGACGGTGTAGCCGCCGCCGTTGAGGTCGAAGTGGTTGCAGATCCGCCCGGCGATCGTGTTGGACAGGCCACCGGCCAGGGTGTCCTCGTCGATGCCGGGGAACGGGCTCTTGTAGGTGGCCTCGAAGTCGTCGAGGAAGGCGGCCAGCCGGTCGTCGTCCCAGCCCTGCTCCTTGAGCGAGGCGGCCAGCGTGCGGCGCACGTACGGCCAGCGCAGGCGCATCACGTTGGCCCGGGTGAACTCGCCGGTGAGGGTGTTGCCCACGACCACGCTGGTGCGCTCGCGGGGCAGTCCCTCGCCCATCGGGAAGCCGGCGTCGGCCAGCGCCTGGCCCGCCATGTCGAGCGCGAGCCAGTGGGTGAGGTCGGTCGAGCGGTAGGTGCTGCCGGCGATCTTGTAGGCGATGCGGTCGAACTCGTAGCCTTCGATGACGGCGGCGTTGCGCGCGTAGAAGCGGTCCGGGGCGGCCGGATCGGCGTCCCAGTAGTCTTCCAGTCGCATGCGCACGTCGGGCAGTCGGCGGAAGGCTCGGCGACCGGCGAGAGCGTTCTCCCACAGCTCTCTCGGCGATGTGGCGTCCGGGTAGCGGCACGCCATGCCGACGATCGCGATCCTGCTCATACGGCCGCGACCTCCTTTCCATCGGCCGCGGAACCGGCGACGGCTGGGGCGGGCGCCTCGGCGGCGGCGAGTGCCTCCGCCTTGGCCTGCTCACGGGCCTTGTCGACGATGTACAGGGACCACAGGAACCCGCCGCGGATGAGGCAGACGATGGCGGTGGCGAAGAAGATCCCGTAAGGGATGTTCATGCCGGTGAGGATGCCGTACATCAGGGCCACTCCCCCGCCGAAGGCGACCTGCGAGAGCGGCTTGGACGGGCTCGTGCCCGGGTCTGTGATCATGTAGTTGCTGAAGAGGACGAACGCCACCCCGGTCATCATGGCGAGCCCGCCGAGGACGGAGACGTCCAGGAAGAGGCTGCGGACGACGGCCTGCAGGGCGAAGACGCTCAGCCAGGAGACGATCAGCCACATCCGGTTGGTGAGCTTGGCGTTGAGCATGGTGCCGAAGAAGATGATGACGCCCGGGACGATCCAGTCGATCGGGTTGCCGACCTGCTCGGTGAAGTGGTACGGCGGCGCGATGCTGGCCCACGGGAAGAGCACCAGGATGATCGCGATGCCGAAGTTGGAGGGGTTCATGAAGTGCCGCAGGCGGCCCCGCACCGGTGCCCGGAGCACCCACTTCGTGCCGACCGCGACGATGACCCCGAACATCATCACCAGGATCTGGTCGTTGACGTAGATGAGCATGTTCATCGCGAGGCTGGTGATGTGGGCCGGCAGGAGGAACTCCGCGAGCCCGCGGAAGCCGTTGCCGAGGAAGCGCGGCGCGCGCTCCTCGGACCTGGCGCCGAGGATCTCCAGCCCGATCTCCACGGCGTAGCCGGTGGCCAGGGCGACCAGCGGCCACAGCCAGGGCTGCTCGAACCCGAGGACCGTGTAACCGAGGATGTTGAAGACCGAAATCGAGATGGCGAACCTGCGCAGAGCCGTGATGACCTTCGGGTCATGACGGGGCGGGTTTGTGGTTTTCTCGGCCATCGTCACTTCTCCTTGGCCTGGGATCCGAGCTGGAGCGAGTGCCAGCCCGTGCTCAGCTGAAGGTTCTGCTCGTGGATCTGTCCGGCCCTGTCGCGCCAGCACAGGCTCACCTGCACCGGTCCGGTCACGTTCTGGCCCAGACCGATGTGCACCTCGTGGCTGCGCCGGCCGGAGTGGCCGCTGCCGCCGTCGACCCGCCCGACGAACTTGCGCCCGTCGGAGGTGGTCACCGTCACCTGCGCGCCGATCACGGCCGAGCCGAGGGCGGGGAGCGTCCCGTCGGCCGGGGCCGCGGCGGCCGGGCTCTCGTGGGTCAGCCGCAGTCCGAGGAAGGCACCGGCCGAGGGGCTCTCGTTGCGGTAGAACACCGGCTCGTCCCACTGCCGGGCGATGGCCAGGTCGACGCGGCCGTCGCCGTCGGCGTCGCCGGTGGCGATGCCCCGGGTGGGCACCGGGATGGCCAGGCCGAGCTCCTTGGCGATGTTGGCGTACCGGCCGTCCTCGGTCTTGGCGAAGAAGGCGAAGGTCTGGTGTCCGCCGACGTCGTCACCGGCCCGGACCTTCGGCCACGAGTGCGGGTTGCGCAGGACGCCGTCGTTGGCGGTCGCCAGCTCCTGCAGCACCGGCCAGCGGTTGACGTCGCCCTTGACGAACCCGGTGGCCTGGGCGATCTCCGGGGCACCGCTGTTGGCGAAGTCGTCGATCTTGACGTCCCAGCCCCAGCCCGACCAGGCGGTGGACGCCTGGGCACTGCGGTCCTCCCACGGCGCCTCGCCCTTGGCGAGCTTCGCGCGCAGGTCGGCCTTGTCCTTGGCCGTGGACATGAACTGGAAGTTGCTCTCCTCGATGCCGAAGGAGGTGGTGATGTTGCTGACGAACATGTCGTAGATGCCGTCGCCGTTGAGGTCGCCGAAGTCGAGGCCCATGCCCTTGAAGGAGTCGTGGCCGACCACCTTGGACTTGGGGATCAGCGGCGTGCGCACGCCCTCCACCAGCGAGAACTTGATCTGGCCCGGCTTGGAGCGGTTGTACAGCAGCCGGTCGGGGCCGAAGTCGTTGGCCAGGTACAGCTCGGGCAGCATGTCGCCGTCGAGGTCCGCCGAGCCCGCGCCGAGCTCCCAGCCCTTCGAGACGTTGGTGGGCAGGACGTTGTCCAGCTTCTGGAAGGCGGCCGACGGCTGCGCGCCCGAGGTGGCCCCGGTCCAGCGGAAGAAGTAGTCCTCACCGCCGTTGAGCCCTCGGGACATCGAGTCGTTCATCTCCACGCCGCCGTTGACCTTGTCGTCGAGGACCGGGCTGTGCGGGAAGTAGTTGCCGATGAAGATGTCGTCGTGCCCGTCACCGTCGAAGTCGGCGAAGGTGGCCGTGTTGGTGTTCCACAGCGGCCCGGTGTATTTGGCCCCTCCGACGCCCGGCACCAGCTCGGTGGGCAGGTAGGTGCCGGCGGTGAGGCCCTTGGCGTCGGCCTTCGCCAGGTAGACGATCGGCGTGCGGCCCCACAGGTAGACGAGCAGGTCGGTCCGGCCGTCCTCGTTGAAGTCGCCGGGCAGGCACCCCATGGGGGCCATGGCGTCGTTCATGGGCAGGGTGCCGGGGTTCAGCGCGAACGGCGCGTACCTGGCGGGCTGCCCGCCGGGGGCGGGGGTGACCACGACCTGGTCGATCCGGGGGTCGGTGATGCACAGGTCGTTGGCCAGGCCGTCCCCGTCGAGGTCGTTCATCGCGATCCCGGCCCCGACCGAGGAGATCCACGCGTCGATGTGCGTGTATCTCTGGTTCACCGCGCGGATCGTCTTCTGGGAGAATCCGCCCGGCATCGCGATGTTCATCGGCTTGAACGCGTACTTGCTCGCGATGTCCGCCTTCTCGTCTGCTGACGATGTGGGCGGGTGGCTCACGATGAACGCACCCGTCATCAGCACGAGGGCGACGATTCCGGGTAGCTGCTTCCGCAGCCAGCCAGCTGTCGTGGTCACGGACTAACACCTCCAAGAGATACGAATTCACCGGCGATGCGCTGCCGCCATACCTCATAGGCCGGCAGCTCACCCGGTACCGCCCCGTGGGGCCGGGTCTCATGACAGATCTGCGCCGCCTGCTCCGGCGTCGTGCCGCAGAACACCCGCGTCGCGACATGGTTGTGCGGCACCAGCAGGCCGGCCCGGCACCGGGCCTCGGCCGCGAACGCGCTGCCCTGCGCGAGCAGGGGACGGTACTCTCCGGCCTGCTCCCAGAACCGCTGCAGCTCGCCCTCGTCGGCGCCGCCCGCGTAGGTGGCGGCCAGCCCCGCGCCGCCGTACAGGTCGGGGCGCCGCGACTCGGGGAACTTCTCGATCATCGAGGTGACCAGGTCGCCGTCGGTCCCGCCGACGAACCACAGGGCCCGCCCGATGCCCTGGTCGATGGCCCGGCCGGCGTATGCCCGGCCGTCGGCCGGCCACGGGAAGTCCGTGTCCTGGTGCTGCCCGTTCACGTACTGCTCGGTGCGGAAGTACGCCTGGTGGAAGCCGTAGCCGTCGTGCGCCAGCCAGAGCAGCAGCGGGTCGAGCGTGTCGCTCTTCGGCCACAGGAACCGCGGCAGCCGCGCCATCGCCCAGCCGACCCCGACGTAGATCATGTAGATGTGGTCTTTGCCGCGTCCGGCCAGGAACTCGGCGAGCTTGCCCCCGCCTCCGCCGCCGACCGGCATCGCGTCAAGGATCGTGAAGGCCATGCCGGCGCCCTCGTAGGCGAAGCCCCGGAACCGCTCGGGGAGCTCCTCCAGCCGCTCCTCCGCCTCGGCGGGCGAGCGGGCCTCGGCCGCGTAGGCGTAGCCGGTGAGAAACATCTCGCCGACGGTCTCCAGCATTTCCCGGGCCTCCGGGCTTTTCACATGGAAACCACGTGTCGCAAGCTTGGTCTCTGATACATTAGGCGTCAGAATACGCCGTCTCAATGACCGCAGAATACTGGTCAATTACCTCTCCCGCCCCTCGTAGGGTTGCCCTTCTCACGGGATTGTCCTTAGGTAAATCTAGCCATGTGGACCACCCTCGGGGCTACTTCAAACGTGCCCACCGGAGAGGTAGAATATTTTTTGGGCACGATTCAATTAGCATTCTGCGGCACAGCGGAATCCGTCCGGACAGGCGGGCGGCCGGACGGCCGCGGTGGGCGGCTGTCCGGCGGGCGCGGTCAGGCGGGGAGGCGGTCCGCCGCCGCGAAGTGCGCGCGCACCCGCTGCCGCCACAGCTCGTACTGCGGGACCGGGCCGGAACCGCGGGGGTCGACGGCGGTGTCGTCGGCGAGCGCGACGGCGTCGGCGACCGACAGGTCGGCGAGCACGGCGGAGGCGGTCTCGGTGTGCGGGGGGACGAATCCGGCGAAGGTCCGCGCCTTGACCGCGAACACCACGCCCTGGGCCAGCTCGGCCCGGTGCTCGCCGGCCTCCCGGCGCAGCGCGGCCAGCGCCTCGCTCCCGGAGCCGCCGGCGAACGTCGCGGCCAGGCCGACGCCGCTCCACAGGTCGGCCTGGCGGTGGCTCGCGAAGCGGCCCACGGCTGCGGCCACGTCGGGCACCTGGCCGCCGTGGATGAACCACAGCGCCCGGCCGATGCCCTGGTCCACCGCCCGCAGGAAGTAGTCGGGCGAGCCCTCCCAGGGATAGGGCGCCGGCACCTTCTGCTCGTCGACCCAGCGCCGGGTCTCGAAATAGGCGCGGTCGAAGCCGTAGCCGTCGACGGCCAGCCAGCTCATCGTCGGGTAGTAGGCCGACCCGTCCAGGTCGGGCATGACCTTCTTCCACAGCGGCCTGGGCAGGCGCGCCATGGCGAAGCCGATGCCGATGTAGGTCAGGAAGATGTGCGGCTGGCCGGGCCCGAGCAGCAGGTCGCGGGTACGGTGGCCACGGCCGCCGCCCATCGCGTCGACAATGGTGAAGGCCATCGTCGCGCCCTCGTAGGCGAAACCGCGCAGTTCGGGGTCCACCATGTTCAGCCGGCGCTCGACCTCCCATTGGTCGCGCGCGTCGATTCCCCATTCGAATCCACAGATCACGGCCTGGGGAATCGCCTCAAGTCGCCGGGTGGCATCCGTCGGCGTGACCGGAAAGCCCCGCCCGCTAAAACTCACCTCGGCCAACGACGGCGTCAAAACAAGCCTGCGCAGTGAACCGAACAACGTCGGCATGGACCCTCCTCACTTATGCCATCGGCCGATGGCCGTCACCCGCCACCGGCTGGCCTCTCCCATGGTCGTATATGGAATCCGGGGATACATCTCGCCGATTGCGGGATTCTGCGATAATCGATCACTTTGCAATTACCGGCACCGGAGGGCGGATTTCAGAGGGAGCGGGGCCGCGCGTCGCCGGCGGGGCCGCGGCGGGGCGTGAGCGGCCGCCTGGCGGAGTGGGCGCGGTCGGCCCAGGCTGACGGCCCCTGGGCCTCCGGAGCGGCGGCCGGAGACGTGCGCGCGACCAGGACCGCGATCAGCGCCGCCAGCTCCTCAGGCGTCGGATCGCCGCGTACGACTTCCAGGAACGGGATCTCGTCCACGCCGCACCTCCCGGTTGCGCCCTGCCACGAGAGTCGCCCCGGGACCCGGCTGGGCACAACTTCCTGGATGCGGACCCTCGGGCCTGCCGGGCGCGGACGCCCCGGCGCCCTCCTGGAGGGGGCATCCTTTTCCTGGGAGGGGGGCATCCCGGCGACAGCCGTACGGCTATCGCATGCCCCCCGCGGACCCGTACGGCCGCCGCACACCCCTGGCGACGGCCGTACGGCTATCGCGCGGCCTCGTGGGCCGCGACCATCCGCTTGGGGGCCGTCAGGCACCACGCCTCGGTGACCAGCTCGAACAGCTCCTCCGCGTCGATCTTCGCGAGGTGGACCACGACCCAGCCGAACCGGCCCATGGTGAACTGGACCTCGAACACCTCCGGCCGCTCGGCCACCAGCGCGATCTGCTCCTCGATCGTCGCCTTGAGCCCGACGGTCTCGGTCTCCTCCCACAGGTAGCCGAACCCCTTGCCCCGCACCTTCAGCGAGACCCAGTTGCCGCCGTCGCTCCGCGTGACCTCAGGCAGCCTGTCCAGCATCTCCAGGAACTCATCGACTCGCACGCCCATGGCCCAACATGTACCAGAGCGCTCCGACACTTTCCCGCGCGCGTTCACCGCCGAGGGGCGCCGGGCGACGTCCGCCGCCAGGGCCCCCAGCAGGCCGGCCTGACGGTCGCGGTGGCGCCGCCGCCCAGACGGTCCGGACCGCGCGTCACCACGGGGACGGCGCCGGCGGCGCGACGACCGGCGGACGGTCGTCGCAGGTGATGGTGTTCGGCAGCTCCCACGGGGCGAGCCAGGGACCGGTGGTGCCGCCCCCGTCGTTGCCGCCCAGGTCCGTCAGCGAGAACTCCGAACCGGTGGGCGGGAAGTTGAACGACCCGCAGTTGTTGACGCCGACCGCGCCGACGTTGCGGGCGTCCACGTTCTCGAAGGACGCCGATCCCTTCACGCGAGCGCTGACCACCGAGGTTCCCGTGCCGTCGACCCTGATGTCCTTGAAGCGGACGTTCGGGATCGAGTACAGGTCCTTCACCGACCACTCGCTGACCATCATGATCGCGTTGTAGGTGCTGTCGAGGTAGTGGTCCCCGGTCACCTGGATGTCCGCGTCGATGTTCTTGTCCAGCGCGTAGAACCAGATGGATCCCAGGCCGATCTTCCAGTTCAGCTCGTAGGTGCCGGCACGGACCGTGGTGTTGCCGGTGATCCGCAGCTTCCCGGTGAACGGCTCGGCGCCGAAGCGGGACCCGACGTGGATCGCGCTGCCCTCACGGATCGGGTCGGCGACGAGGTTGTTCGAGACGGTGTTGTCCGTGCCGCCGTAGACGGCGATGCCGTTCGCGAGAACCGGCGTCTGCACGGTGTTGTGGTCGAAGGTGTTGCCGGCGTTCGCGGTCTTCTCCGACCACATGGCGAGGCCGTCGTCACCGGTGTTGCGGACGAAGTTGTTCGACACGACCGAGTCGGTGACTCCGGTGTGGAAGTTGAGCGCGTCGGCGATCTGGTCGACGATGACGCTGTCCGTGATCCGCAGGCCGCTCATCGGTCCGTCGAACCACATGCCCACCTTAGTGTGGCGGATGTGGAGGCCGTCGATGGTCGAGTCGCTCATCGCCCCGCCGACCCCGTTCACCTGGTCGGTGTCGACGCGCTCGCGGACGTCGCCCTCGATCGCGAAGCCGGACAGGTGGACGTTGCGGCTGCCGCCGTCCTTCGCCTCCTTGCCGTAGAAGCCGACACCGGTGTGCACCGAGCCGTCGGGGGCCGGTGTGTCGAGGGTGACCTCGCGGCCCTTGATGATCGTGTACCAGCTGCCGGCGCCCTCGATCGTCACGTTGTCGACGATGATGTGGCGGTTCACCTGGTAGGTGCCCGGCGGGAGATAGACCTTGAGGTGCTTGCGCTGCGCGAAGGCGATCGCCCTGTCGAACGCGGCGGCGGAGTCGCGCCTGCCGGACGGGTCGGCGCCGAACGCCAGCACGTTCGCCGCGACGAGGTTGACGTGCGGCCGGCCGACGAGCTGCGAGTCGAGCAGGTCGACGACCGTCCACGCGGCGTCGCTCCCGGCGGGGACCGTGAGCCGCACCTTGTCACCCGCGCGGTAGGTCCGGTCGAGCAGCAGTCGCTGCTCGTCGTAGAAGTGGCTCGGGCGGAACGGCGTCGTGATCACCGGGGGCGGCGTCGTGGCGGCGGGCACACAGGCGCACTCGGTGATCCACCAGTCCGGGTGCAGCAGCCCGGCGTCCGGGTCGTTCGAGAACGGATACTGGTTGTACAGCCACGCGTACTGCGACGTGAGGGTCATGGTCTTCTTGCCCCCGCCGTTCACCGTGACACCGAGCGGCGCGGTGATGCCGCCGCCGTCGGGCGCGTCCGGGATGCTGTAGCGCACGGTGATCGCGTTGGCCGCGCCCGGCAGCGTGAACTCGACGTGCTGTCCCGGCGTCAGCTTGACCGCCTTACGGCCGGACGCCTCCGCCGGCAGCGTGTACGCGGAGCGGTCCGGCCCGATGATCGTGCCGTCCGTCGCGGCGTTCTCCGCCTCCTGCTCGGCGAAGTCGACGTCGGCGCCCCGGCCCGCGACGAGCGACGGATCGAGGCCGGCGCGTGTCACGACGGGGGTCGAAGTGCCGGTCGCGCCTGCGCCGGTCGCGCCTGTGCCGGCGAGGGCTGTGCCGCCGGGCACGACGCCGAGACCGAAGGCGGCGGTCACCGCCGTGACCGCGACCACGGCCCTCCATGACGGTCTGCCGGACCACCTCGCTACAGCTCCTGCACTGCTCCGTGACATCGAATGCTCGTTTCTCTGGGGGTGAACACCTGAAGGCGCTCGGGGCTGAGCGGACGCCATGAGGGTGAGGTGACACTAAGTCCCCCGGGTCCCACCCCACAAGGCTTCTGCGAAATAGTTTCGCAATCTTGCTTTACAAGTGCTACTTAGACTTGAGTTCTTGCATAGATAGCGCGAGTAGTTGCGGCATCCCGCAACGCGTGACCTCCCGCGACACGGAGCGAGCGCTTCGCCGGCGGCACGGCCCGGAGGTCTGCTCGGAAGATGAGGCCCCATGTTCGCCCCCCGGCCTGTTCGCCCCCGGCCTGTTTCGCGCGGCAGCGCGTCGGGGTCCCCGTCGAAGCCGGAGCGGCCCGCCCGTACGCGACCCGATCCGACGCGCCGCCCGGCCCCCGGGGCTAAGCTCCGCCTCATGTCTTCCCGCCCCCCTCACCGCCGGCCGGAACGGTTGAAAGAGCCGGCCGCGCCCAAGCTGCCCGCCTCGCTCACCGTCGCGCTGCTCCCTGAGCACGGCATCGAGGACGACGCCGCCTATCGGTCGATGGAGTTCAAGGGCGTCGACCTGCCCCCTCGGCATGTGGACGCGGCCGACTTCGAAGGCTGCCGCTTCGTCGGCACGAGGTTCTCCGGCACGCAGATGCGCCAGGCGGGGTTCACCGACGTGGAGCTGGAGCACTGTGATCTGTCGAACATGAGGGCCACGGCATCGGCGATGCACCGCACTCGGGCGTCCGGGAGCCGGTTGACCGGCATGACCTGGTCGGAGTGCGCGTTCCGAGACGTGGTGTTCGACACCTGCCGCGCCGACCTGGCGGGCTTCAGGTTCTCGACCTTCAAGAACATCGTCTTCCGCGACTGCACCATGCTGGAGACCAACTTCCAGAACGCCGATCTGCGGGGAGTCAGGTTCGAACGCTGCGACCTGACGGGGGCCCAGTTCTCCAACGCGCAGATGGACGGCACACGCTTCGCCGACTGCGTGTTGCTGGGGATCGGCGGCGTGGCCGCCCTCAGAGGCTCGATCATCAAGAGCCGGGACGCGCAAGGGCTGGTCTACGCCCTGGCGGGCGCGATGGGGATCACCATCGAGGATTAGACCGTGTCCCTGGCGGGCGCCTCCCCACGCCGTCCCTGGTGAGCGCCTCACCGGACCGGTTCACACGATCAAGTGACGGTGACAGAGCCCCACGGGGAGTTCCGCCGGCTCCCCGGCCGCCCGAGCATGAGGGGTCACTCGCTGACGGGTGTGTGCAGGACCGGGATGTGGCTGTAGTCCTCGCCGTCGATCTTGGTGATGTCGTCCGCGACGACCCACCGCTCGGCGACGTGGCGCCGGTAGCCGTCAGCCTCGTCCCAGTAGATCAGGGCGAGCCACCGGGCTTCGCCACGGCGCCAGGCTCTCAGCCATGCTGCGCGGGAGCCGTACACCACCAGAGGAGAGCGAGGCGGGACAGGTGCGGCGGACACGGGACGAGGCTACGGGCGAGGACCGACAGATGTCCGCCACGACCGGAGCGTAGGACGGCTTCCGTTTCAGAAGTTCTCGCTCCACAGGTACCAGGGGCCGTAGTAGTGCTCGACGTCAGGTCCGTACTTCTCCTCTTCCGGCAGCGATGGTTCACCGTGCGGGCTCCATATGACGCCGTGCTGATGGACGCCGTCTCCCCCGTCGGACAGCGCGAAGCGCACCGTGCCCTCATGCCGTGCAGCCCAGGAGACGTCGAACGACCCCAGCGTTCCACGGCCCATCTTCCAGTCGGGACTCCCCGCCACCGCCGACCGCGCGACCTTCTCGAAGCTCTCCGCCGACAGGGCGAACCTGGACTTCTTCAACTCTCCTACGGCAGGCAGCGTGAACACCAGGAGGCCGATGAGCGGCGGTGCCGCCCAGCGCAGCAGGTTCCGCTTGACGCCCGGCCGTCCCACCGGGTCGAAAAACGCTACGGCGAGACGGACGAGCCAGACCGCTCCGAGCACGGAGAACACCAGGAGAGCGGGCAGGGACCAGAAAGGGGCAACACCAGGAAAGCTCGCCGCGTACAGGAGCAGGAGACCGATGACCGCCAACGAGCCGATCAGAGGAAGACCCGGTGCGCCGATCGAACTCCTCGGAGACCGCTCTTTCAGAGTCACAGCAACTCCAACCGAAGTCGATCAGAACATCTCATGATCCACACGAATCCTATCCATGGATC
This sequence comes from Streptosporangium sp. NPDC048886, assembly GCF_055586905.1. Classification (NCBI taxonomy): domain Bacteria; kingdom Bacillati; phylum Actinomycetota; class Actinomycetes; order Streptosporangiales; family Streptosporangiaceae; genus Streptosporangium; species Streptosporangium sp. NPDC048886. The sequence goes on along the minus strand of NZ_JBVJHH010000009.1, from coordinate 234,411 downwards.
CCGATCAGCGGCGTTGGTGTTCTCCGCCGTGGTTCAGCCCGCCCGTAAGGCGTAGCAGTGTGGACGACGTGGCCACCCGCATATCCCGAGCTGGGACGGGAGCGGAGGCCCGACTGCCGGCCGAGCGAGGAGGCCCGACTGCAAGACACCCGGCTGGCTGGAAATCTCTCACCGGCCCCACTACCAGGCGCGGACATGGCAGTGTGCGACATGCCATGACGGTCCGCGCCGCCGGAGGGCGGTATCGCGGATGAAGCCCGGAAGGACCAGCGTGAAGAATCTCGTCGCCCGCCTATGGCGCCTCATCCGCGGCCCCCTGCAGTGGCGTGTGCTGTGGCTATGGCACGCCAAATTCATGGTCGGAGTCACCGGCATCGTCCGCGACGACGAGGGTCGCGTGCTCCTCCTGCGGCACCGTATGTGGCCGCCGGACCGGCAGTGGGGCTGCCCCACCGGCTACGCCGACAAGGGTGAGGCGTTCGAGGACACGGTCGTCCGCGAGGTGCACGAAGAAACTGGGCTGGACGTCAAGGTCAACCGGCTCGTGCACGTCAAAAGCGGATACAAGCTGCGGGTCGAAGTGGCCTATGAGGCCGAGTTCACCGGCGGCACGCTGAAGATCGACTCCACCGAGATTCTGGAGGCGACATGGTTTTCGCCGTACGATCTCCCCGAGGGGGTGCAGCAGTCGCACCGGCTCCTGATCCAGCACACACAGTCCTAACAGGGCGTTCCTGCCTGGCTCCCAACGAGCGCCTTGCCGTGGAGCCCACCGAACCGCTGCCGACCTGGCCGCCCTCCCCCTTCGACAGGCCGGCGCGGACCGGTCGGGTACCGCGGAGGACTCCCTGTCCTCGATGGGCTCCTATGCCCGCCGGGTGAACAACCGCCACCACGCCTTCCTGGCCGAGATCGGCGGCGACGGAACCGGACGCTCTCCACACCGTGGCCGAGATCGGCGGCGACGGAACCGACGCTCTCCACACCGTGATCGCGCAGGCGATGATCAGCGGATGCGTAGCCTCGCTGTCGGCGTGGCTCGACGATCGGCACGGCCCCGATGCCTTCTCCCGCCTCCTTAGGGCCGCCTTCTACAGTGGGCCAGAACCAAACGCCGGCGCATAAGCCGCGCCATACGGAAAGCCCCGCCGCCCCGGAGGACGACGGGGCTTTCCGCTGGAACCGGTGAGACCGCGGGGCGTCTGAGCCGTGAGGCCACGCGAGGGGCTCGGCCCCCGCGAGGGTGGGGCCGAGCACGGTCTACTTCCTGTCCGCCTTCCGCAACGCCATCCACGCAGCGTGCCGGCGGGGCGCTCACGTGTTCAGGCCAGGCGAAATAACCTCGACAAACGCACCATCCGCCCGAAATATGGAGAATCGGTATCTCCTCAAGCCCGGTAGCCGGTGCTCCTCTGAAGGTGCTCTCCTTCCCGAGTGTGAGGAGTCACCCACAATGAAGATCCGCCGATTACATTCCGCTGTACTCGCCGTGGCGCTGGGCGCCAGTGTCCTGGCCAGTACCGCACCCGCCTTCGCCGCCCCCCAGACCAGCGCGGCCGTGGCCGCCGGGGGCTGGCCGACACCGGACTGGTACCTGCAGGGCCCCTACCAGACCCTGGCCGCCTGCGACCTCGCCTACGAGGACGCCGCGCAGAACGGTCAGTACACCGGGCTCGTCTACTGTCACTGGTTCCGCGGGGGTGGCCCTTATCTGCCGGGCTTCTACTACGAGGTGTACATCCCCTGAGCTTCGACAGGTGTGATGGGCGAGCCCCAGCCACTGGTGCGGCGAGGCACGCCGCACACTCAGGCCTTGGCGGCCTTTGCCGGCGCATCCACGCCGCGTGCGATTGTCGACCGTCGCCCACCAGTCGTGACGGTTGAGCGCGTCCAGGGTGTCCAGGCGGGAGGCGAGCCATGTCTGAGCGATGTAGCCAAGGCGTCAGGCTTAAAAAGAGAAGGCCCCGACCTCTTTACTGAGGTCAGAGCCTTGTGGTGGGCACTACTGGGTTCGAACCAGTGACATCTCGCTTGTAAGGCGATCCGAGCGGGGGCGGGACCATGGGCTATACCTGCCCCCAGCTGCGCATACGGTCCACGGTGGTCCACCGACGTCCAGCCTTGTCCGGGGTCGTTGTCACTCAGTTGGTCACCCAGAGATTCACCTGTCCGAGCCGGTCAGAGCGCGCCTCCATCCGTACGACCGGCAGCCATGAGCGCCTCCTTCAAGACGACGGCCTGGGATGACCTGCGCTCGGCGAGCAAGACCGCGACATCGACCAGTTCCTTGCTCGCGTGACGGTTCAGCGCGACGGCATCGGCCACGACGGGAAGACTTACCTGTAGGGCTGCCGCCGCGTCTCCGGCCTCAGCATGGGCCTTGGCCAGGCACGAGCCGTACCAGGCTCGATCCCGCTTGTAGCTCTCCGGCAGGCCGGACAACCCCTCCGCCAGCAAGTCGATCGCCTTCGGCCAGTTGGCAAGGTGTAGCTCGGTCATGCCGCGTTGGAGGCGAAACCATGTCTCGTCGTAGAAGTACATCCACACCGGTTCATCGTCGGCATGCTCGGCGGCCTGGCGGATCAGTGCCTCGGCCTCGTCCAGCAGCGTGCGGGCGGGCCTGGCGTCACCTGCGAGCGCGTGACCTCGGGCGGCCATCTGGGCGGCCATCCCCCGTACGCCGGGTGTGACCTGGCCGTCGTGCCAGCGTGCCGCGTCGGCGAGCCGTACGCATCTGCGGGCGTTGCCCGCGCTCCATGCCTGGTGGGCCTTCATGCTGAGTGTGGTGGTGGCCATGTTCACGTCGCCGATCTCCAGTGCCCAGTCATGGGCGCGGTCGTACCAGGCGAGCGCGGCGGCCTGGTCATCGACATCCAGAGACATCCACGCGACGAACTGGGCGTACTGCGCGGCCAGGTCGACCACCGTGTCGGCGAGCGAACCGCGAGCGTGCTGGGCCAGCTCGACCACCACGCCGAGTTGCTGGCGCACGATCCCGAGCAACGGGCGGGAGCCGATGGTGTCCTCGACCTTGCGGTGTTCGGCCAAGCAGGTCTCCAGCCACTCCACGGTCTGCTGATCGACCCGGCTGGGCCGCTGGAGGGTGTGGGTGATCCGTTCGAACAGGTCCGCGTCGGGTGCGATGGTCGGCAACGGCAACGCGGGGATCGGAACGCTCAGAACCTCGGCGGGCGTGCGGTCCCGAACCATCTGCCGATCGCCGAACAGCTCGGCCTCGTCGATGCCGAACGCACGGCAGTACAGGACGCGGTAGGGGTCTTTGGGCTGGTGCCTGCCCGCCTCCCAGTCCTTGATCATGCGAACCAGGGACTCCCGTTCTGGGAAGCGCTCACGAGTGCGAGCGTCCGCAGCCTCGGTGAGTTGCTTGGCCATGTCCCGCTGCGTCCACAGCCGTTGCCGTCGTTCGGCGCGTAGCCGTACGGCCCAGCCCGGAAGATCGCGCATCGCGTACACCTCAGGGGAGAGTCGGGGATCCGCTCGTCTCCCCCAGTCTCCCCTACTCGCACTGTCAGCGGGCGTATCTGCGGCGATGTGATGGAGAGACCGCGTAAATGGCGGGACCCGCAGGCGATCTCAGCGCCGTACGGGTCCCTTGACCGCACACTGGAGGTGCGATCCATGGACAACTGTAGAGCCGTCCCACCCGTCGTTGACGAGGCAACGGCGGAGATCCACGACAAGGCGCTGGCCGTGGTTCAGCGGCTGCTCAAGGAACGGGGCATCCGTTCCCGGTGTCATCACACGATCAGTCTCGGCATGTTCGCCAGCCGCACCGATGAGGTCACCTGGCCCAACCGGCCTTTCCGATGCTGGCTGGACCGGTATCCGCCCGAGCTGGCCGTCATCGGTCCTCAGGGCGGCCACGACGTAACGGTGACCATGGGGCCGCGTTCCGGCTCCTACCTGGTGTCGCTGCCCAGCACCCCCGACCCGCAGGTCGTCAGGAGCGAGCATCCGGAAAAGGTGGTCGCTTTGATCCTCGCCGCACAGCCGGAGCAAGAGATCCGGTGAGCGCCGAGTCATCACACGGGAACGGCGGGGTGACCCTTGCCGAGCTGAGGACGTGCCACGGGCGGACCTGGGCCATCTCCGATGCGGTCGGGGGCGGCTGGTACGCCGTGCGGCGCGTGATGGTCTCGGCCCACGGAAGTGCGCATGGCCTGTCCGACGTCCGCTGCGGGGCAACCCTGACCGAGCTGGCGCGCAACCTGGAGGCCGAGACACGGCTTGAGGGCCAGATCTGGATGCGCGCCCCATCGCAGCGGGCGTCATAGCCCATAGACCGGCGTGGCGGCGTGAATCCAACCGGAGGGACGGCGTCGCCACGCCTTTCAAGGTGCCAGGGTCAACCGGGTGACTCCTGGCCCATTCCTCCCCCGTCCCCGACAGCTGCCGACCTTCGTGGCCCGCGATTGAGGGGTCAACTTCGTCTTCGCGTGTCCCTCAGCCCGCTACGTGCACCGTTGATCCCACCCAACGTGCACAGACGGAGTTGACGCCGATTGAGGGACACGAACAATGAGGCGGCGGGGGCGGGGGAGTCACCGACCTCAACCCTGAAGAACATGAGCGGAGCGGAGACGGCCGGCGCAATGCCGAATGGCACCCCGAAGGGGCCGCGAAGCGGTTGGGCCGGCGGTCGCAGCGGCGGGCGGCAGCGCGCACCACGGGCGGCGGGTCCGTTCGGCACGGTGGGCGGCCTGGTGCGGCGGGCGGCGGAGTCTGACCGTCCGCGTGGCGCGGGCGCGGGCCGGGACCGGCCGCCAGGGCCGCATGCCCGGTCCCGATGTCCGCGCGGCGCGGGCGGGCACGCCCCGCCGTGCGGCGGCGCGGAGCGCTGCCGCCTTGACCACTTCAGTGCGTTCATGGTGAACCCTGGAACACTGTTAATCTGCGCAGAATACCGACCATGAGATAGGTCACCTTGGGTGACGGAGGTTTCCCGTTATGTCCCCCGCTCACGCCACCGGCTCGAAGCGTACGGCTGCGGTGGGTAGGTCTGTGCTCGCCACTCTGAGTGCGTTACTCATACTCTGTGGCTGCGGCACGCAAATCTTCCCCGAGAAGGTACTCAAGGCCGATCCAGCCGCTGTCAGCGAAGTACGCAGCATCGGCCGGACCGTCACGGAGACCACGATGGAGTCTCACTACCCCGGCAAACTCTTCGTTCGACCGGCTGTCCAGGTCGACAGTTATGTGCTGATGGACGTTGGAGCTTCAGATTTCGAGAAGGCGCGTGCCATGGCGTATGACCGCCTGCAACAACGCGGATGGGTGACCACCGGGAGCGGTTTCCATATGGAGTCGGCTAGGTGGGAGCACACCAGCTTGTCGATCAAATCATTCAAGGAATACCAGGCTTACGGTTCGCCTCTGGAACTAGAAACAGAGAGAAAGCTCAAAGTCGATCCCGCCAAGTTGGATACGTATGTAATGCTGCGGCTGGTTCGCTGGGATTGAAGCTTGCGCTGACTTCGCGTATTTGGTCGTTGAGCGCGTGGGCGGTGCTGGTCGTGACCGGCCGGAGAGCCGCAGCGCGGCCAGCGACCGGCCGACGCGCGCAGGCCGCCGTAGGCGGACTGCCTTGAACCAGTAAAGAAACTCTGAGCCCACTACACCCTGAGGGCGACCTGCCCGTCTGACCCGGCCTGGTCATGTTCGCTGGCTGCTGCGGCTTCGAAGCGGTCCCCAGGAGCTTCGATCTCGGTGAACTCCAGCGGGCGGCCATCCTTGCTGAGCATCAGCCGGCGGACTAGCAACAAGGGGGTGCCAATGGGCTCCATGTTGAGGTCCTCGTAGGTCTCGCCGTAGGGCATCTGGGTGTGAACCCAGGTGATCCAGCGCAGTGGCCCGTGGGTGCGCTCCAGGTGGGCGTAGTAGTCCTCGGGCTCGATCTCGGAGTCGATCTCCATGCCTCTGCCTTCGCCGGTGATGGTGGCGACCTGGTCGGCCAGGAGATAGGAGCACAGGTGGATGCGGGCGCGGGTCTTGGTGTGCTGCCAGTAGGCATAGCGGTAGACGCCCATGCGTCCCCGGCGTACCCCCAGGACGTCGGCTTTGCTGCCTTCGATGGTCATGAACAGTGCCGAGTTGGGAGTGACACCGCCTGCGGTGCGTTCGGCCTCGCTGGCGACGGTGACGTGTTCCCATCCCTGCTTGGCGGGGTCGTACGTGGGGCTGAGCAGGTCTTCGCGTTCTGAGCCACCCATGAGGATGAGGCGGCGGTCAGGGGTGGGGCGGACGAAGGTGCCTCGGCCGTGGGCGACGGTGAGCAATCCTTCGCCGACGAGCTGGGCGATGGCCTTGCGGATCGTCGGGCGTGAGGTGGCGTACTCAGAAGCGAGGAATGCTTCGCCGGGGAGTGCCTGTCCGGGCTGGTAGTGGTCTTGGACCACGTCTGAACGCAAGAGGTCGGCGATGATTCGCCACCGGGCGGTGCCCTTCTCGTCGGTCATGCCGAGTTCTCCTTCTTCCACGTTTGCTCTTTACAAGAGGTAGCACGTGTTGTTTACCATGTCCACATGGGCCAAGACGTAGCACGTGTTGGAGTACCTGTCGGGAGCGAGCAAAGGAGGACGTCATGAACAGCAAGGAGGAAGCGCAGCACCGCACCATCGACCAGCAGCCGGAATGGCTGGTCGATCTCGCACGTGTGATCAACGATCCGGGCTACGACCGGTGGCGCTCAATGGTCGCCGCCACCGGAGGGTGTGCCCACCCGGTGCACCTGGCGGGCGAGTCGTTGATCGTCGATGCGACCAGCGGGGAGGTGCTGCACAGCTACCGCACGACGGATGAGCCGTCCAGGCATCTGCTGGTGGCCTGCGGCAACCGGCGGGCCTCGGTCTGTCCGGCCTGCTCGGAGGTCTACCGGGCCGACACCTTCCAGTTGATCCGGGCGGGCCTGTCCGGCGGCAAGGGTGTCCCACAGGAGGTGAGCGGGCACCCTCGGGCGTTCGTCACGCTCACCGCTCCCTCGTTCGGACCGGTGCACACACGGCGGGAGAAGGGCGGGACGATACGGGCCTGCCGTCCCCGTAAGCGCGACAAGATCTGTGAGCACGGGCATCCGGTCGGCTGCCATGCTCGCCACGAGCCGGGAGACGAACGGCTCGGGCAACCCATATGCGGCCAGTGTTACGACTACGTGGGCGCGGTGCTCTGGCAGGCTCACGCGGGCGCGCTGTGGCATCGCTTCACCCTGGAAGTGCGGCGCACCCTCGCCAGCGAGGCTGGACTGAGCCGTCGGGAGTTCGCCAAGCGGGTCCGGGTGTCGTTCGCCAAGGTGGCCGAGTATCAGCGGCGCGGCCTGGTGCACTTCCACGCCATCGTCAGGCTCGACGGTCCGGGCGGCGGGAGTGAAATCCCTCCGGACTGGGCTGATCATGGTCTGCTCACTCGGGCGATCCCTCCAGCGGTCCAGCGGGTCACGGTCACTTCTCCCCCGAGTGATCTCGGCCGGTGGGATCTGGTCTGGGGTGATCAGCTCGACATCCGGCCCATCCTGCTCGACCAGGGCCCGGACGGGCTGAGCGAGCGGGCGGTGGCCGGCTACATCGCCAAGTACGCAACGAAGGGCGCCGAAGCTTCCGGCACCGTCGATCATCGGCTGTCGTGTCCGGCCTGCAAGGGGCGGGGGCGGCTGAGCCTAATGGCCTCCTGCGGGCGCTGTCACGGCACCGGCCTCAAACCCGGCCTGCACCTGGATGCGCTTCCAGTGACCGAGCACGCCCGGCGCATGATCCGCACCTGCTGGGAGCTGGGCGCACGTCCTGAGTACAAGGCTCTCCGTCTACGGCCGTGGGCGCACATGCTGGGGTTTCGGGGCCACTTCTCCACGAAGTCCCGCCGCTACTCCACCACCCTCGGTGATCTCCGGCAGGTTCGCACAACACACCGGGCCACCGAAGCACGCGAACGGCACGGCCTTCCGCCCCTTGGCGACGAGACGACCCTCGTTCTCGGTCACTGGCGGTTCGCCGGATCGGGTTACTCCCCCGGTGAGGCGATCATGGCCGAACACATCCGCCAGAAGGTCGCCACCGCTCGGAAGATCGCCACCAAGCGGGAGGACGGATGACAGCACCCGGACCGCCCGGCGAACGGCGGCTGTATCGCATATGCGACGCCATGCACCTGCTCAGCATGAGCCGCAGCGTGATCTACGAGCAGATCAGGGCGGGCCGTCTGCGCTCCGTCACCCAGGGCCGTACCCGGCTCATCCCGGCCTCGGCCATCTCCGACTACATCGCACTACTCGAACAGGAAGCGAGGGCATCATGACCACACGACGCAGCCGGGGAGACGGCGGCCTGCACTGGGACGAGCAGCGGGAGCGCTGGATCGCCTCGGTGACGGTCGGCTACACCCCGGCCGGAAAGCGCATCGTCAAGAAGGCCAGCGGCAAGACCAAGACGGAGGCCAAGGACAGGCTCAAGGAGATCATGCGCGACTACGACGACGGCCTGGCCATCGCTCCGGCCAACTACACGGTGGCCGACGCCGTGAAGTACTGGTTGCAGCACGGTTTGGGCGGGCGCTCGGCAACCACGGTCAAGATGTACACGACGTTCGCCGACAACCACGTGATCCCCGCGGTGGGAGCGCGCAAGCTGCGTGACCTGTCGGTGGAGGACGTCGACCAGTGGCTGGCGAGCAAGACGGGTGAGCTGAGCACCCGATCTCTCAAGCTGATCCACGGCATCCTCAACCGGTCGATGAAGAGCGCCATGCGTCGCGACAAGGTGAAGCGGAACGTCGTCGATCTCTGCGAGATCCCGGAGGGACGCGCGGGCCGTACCTCCAAGGCGCTCACGCTCGCTCAGGCGGAATCCGTCATCGCCCTGGCAGAGAAGGCCAACGCGCGCATGCGAGCGTACATCGTGCTCTCGCTGCTGATCGGCGCCCGGACCGAGGAGTTACGCGCGCTCCTCTGGTCCCACGTGGTCGCGTTCGACGAGGAGCGCAAGGCGTGGTTACCGGTAGCCGATACGGGCTGGGATCACGAGCAATTCGCGATCTACGTCTGGCGGTCCGTACGGCAGAAGGGAGACACCAAGACCGTCAAGTCGCGCCGCTCCCTCAAGCTCCCTCGGCGGTGCGTCGACGCGCTGCGGGCGCTCCGGGAGGAACAGGAGAAGGCGGAGACAGAAGCGGGCCTTGTCTTCTCCACCTCGAAGGGGACTCCCATGAGCGCGGGCAACGTGCGCCGGGATATGCGGAAGATCCTTGAGAAGGCGGGGCTACGGGCCACCGACTGGACTCCCCGCGAGATGCGACACAGCTTCGTCTCGCTGCTCTCGGACTGCGGCGTCCCCATCGAGGACATCTCGCGCCTGGTCGGTCACCGGAACACGGTGGTCACCGAGACTGTCTATCAGGAGCAGATCCGGCCGGTGCTCATGCAGGGCGCGGAGGCCATGGATGAGATCTTCAAGAGTTAGTCACTCAGTTAGTCACTCACGCCCCGTTCCCAAGATCAGGAACGGGGCGTTCTTACTGGTGGGCACTACTGGGTTCGAACCAGTGACATCTCGCTTGTAAGGCGAGCGCTCTACCGCTGAGCTAAGCGCCCCGGGGATCCCGTCCGGCAGACGGGATAACACCTTACGCCACGCGGGGGGATTTCAGCACATCCAACGACCATGTGGCGCCGGCATCGGGGATTCCGGCGGCGCGCCAGCCGAGGAGGGCGGCGCCGAGCATGCCCGCGTTGACGCCCAGGGCGGCCGGGCGGAGGGGCGGGGCGTCGCGGAAGGTCAGGCGGCCGCGGAGGCGCTCGGCCAGCGGGTCGGACAGGAGGGGGCCCGCTTCGGCCAGGCCGCCGCCCAGGACGATCGCGGAGGGGTCCAGCAGCAGCGTGTAGGTGGCCAGGGCGAGGGACAGGGCCTCGACCGCCTCGTCCCACACCTCCACGGCCAGCGGGTCGCCTGAGACGGTCAGCGCGGCGACCTGTTCGGCCGTGGCGGGTGAGGCGGCCCGGGCGGAGTAGCGGCGGCCCACCGCGGAGGCCGAGGCGTAGGTCTCCAGGCAGCCGATCTGGCCGCAGGCGCACACCTCCCCGGCGGGGAAGACCGGGATGTGACCGATCTCACCGCCCCATCCGGCGGTCCCGCCGTACGGCTCGCCGCCGAGGATCACCGCACCGGCGATGCCCGTCCCGATGGGCAGGAAGAGGAAGTCGGAGACCTCGCGGCCGGCGCCGAGCACGCTCTCGGCCAGGCCGCCGGTGCGCACGTCGTGGCCGAGCATGACGGGCACCTCGAGCGGGACGAAGTCCGCGGCCGGGACGTCGCGCCAGCCGATGTTGGCGGAGTAGAGCGCCGTGTCGGCGGTGACGAGGCCCGGCACGGCCAGGCCGACCCCCGCCGGGGCGCCGCCGCCCGCGGTAGCGAGGTCGTCGATGAAGGACCGGATCGTCCCGACGACTGCGGCGGGTCCTTCGTCGCGCGGGGTCACCCGGCGGTCGGTGAGAACGACCTCGCCCGAGCGGGTGACGAGACCGCCCTTCATGGAGGTGCCGCCGACGTCAAGGGCCACAACGAAGGAGCTCATGCACGCATCCAGCAGGTCGAAGGGGCGGGGCCGAGCCCGACCCTAGCGCATGGGAAGAACGACAGATCACTCCCCAAGCTCATAAATGCACTTAAAGCCGATTTATAAGCATTAATGAACCCGGCCCAGGACACGGTTCAGCGCGGCCTCGACCTCGTCCGACAGGCCGGGCGCGCAGGACTCGGCGAGCTGCTCACCGGCCCGGGCCAGCCTTACCGCCCCGCAGGAGCGGCACTCCACCTCGCCGAGCCGGCAGATGAGCGCCACGGATCCGCACCCGGAGCACGTGTCGAGGTCGAGGTCGTGCGCGCGCTGGCAGTCCGGGCAGATGAGCACCTGCGTCTCGTGGCGCACCCCGCGCTTCCACGGGCTGGCGCCACGGACCGGATCGGTCTGCCTGGCCCCGCAGGAGAAGCAGGGCATGATCGCCTCCGGAAGGTCGAGACCGGCGGACGCCTCATGAGCGTCCGCCGGATCACCGCTCAGGAAAGTTCGGCGAGCACCTTGCGGTACTCGGCGATGTCGCGTGCCACCGGGATCGGGTTCACGACACTCCAGCGGACCACGCCCTCGCCGTCGATGATGAAGGTGCCCCGGGTGGCGAGCCCCTTCTCCTCATCGAACACACCGTACGCCTGGGCGACCTGTCCGTGCGGCCAGAAGTCGGAGAGCAGGGGGAAGGTGTAGCCCTCCTGGTCCGCCCAGGCCCGATGGGTGAACATCGAGTCGACCGAGACGGTCACCACCTGGACGTCCTCGGGCGCGGTGGCGATGAACTCGTCGCGGATCGCGCAGAGCTCACCGTGACAGACGCCGCTGAACGCGAGGGGATAGAAGATCAGCACGACCTTTTTACCCCGGTAGTCCGAGAGCTTGACCGGAGCGCCGTGCTGATCCTTCAGCTCGAAGTCCGGAGCCGGGGACCCCACCTCGACTGCCATGTCCACAGGTCCTTTCATCGGATGACGGGCAAGCGTCATCATCCTGCCGTACGGCTCACGCGAGCCGTACGGCAGGGCGGGACCCTCAGCGACGCGCCCGAGGCGTGGCCAGCCTCGTCCCCGACCAGTCGGGGGCGGCACTGATGCTGCTGGTCTGCGACAGACCCGCCGTCGTGGAGTCTTCCCCGATGTCGCTCGGCTCCACGTGCCCCTCCCGCCCCGCCTTGGGGGTGAGCAGCCAGATCTGGCCCCCCTCGCTCAGGTTGGTCAACACGCCGCTCAGGGCGTCGAACAGATCACCGTCGCCGTCGCGCCACCACAGCAGCACGATGTCGACGACGTCTTCGAAGTCCTCATCGACCAGTTCGTTGCCGGTCAGTTCCTCGATGGAGTCGCGCAGATCGTCATCGGCGTCCTCGTCCCATCCGATCTCCTGCACCACCTGACCCGGCTTGAGACCGAGTCGTTCGGCCAGGCTGCGTTCGCCCTGCGCCTGACCCGCGGTCGCGCTCACGTTTGTCCCTCCTGCTTGAATGGCCCCGCGATTACACGGTGCTCAAAGTGCTTCGGCACAGTCCACACGCTGTGACCCTTAGTCGTCAACGGTCGCCACGGCAACGACTGGGCTACGTATGAATTAGTCCGACAAAAATGACAAACGGACCTGGCGTTCCCGATTGTCGATGTTGAGATCCACAACGGCGACGGACTGCCAGGTGCCCAGCGCGAGCCGCCCGGACAGGACCGGGACGGTTGCGTACGGAGGAATGAGAGCCGGCATGACATGCGACCGTCCATGCCCTCTGGATCCGTGCGCATGCCTCCATCTCTCGTCGGCCGGAAGCAGGTCCTGCAAGGCCGCGATCAGGTCGTCGTCACTGCCCGAGCCGAGCTCGATCAGCGCGATCCCCGCGGTCGCGTGCGGCACGAAGACGTTCAGCAGACCGTCTCCTCCGCATGACCGGACGAAGCTCTCGCACTCGGAGGTGATGTCGTGCACCCGCTCGCGGGAACCCGTTACCACCTCGATTGTCTGAGATCTCACATACCCGATCCTACGATCCATCCTGAGCTGGGACGACGACCACGCGCGGTCCGTGTGCCGCGGGATGGGCCGCACCCGCCGCCGGAGCGCGCCACGCACCCGGGCGGACCGGCCGCCAGCCGCGTTGTCGGCCTTTCTTCACCAGGCCCGGAACCGGCGCGGAAGCGGGCACGGAACCGGGCCCGGACCGGCGGCGGAAGCGGGCACGGACCGGCGGCGGAACCGGCCGCGTACAGGGGTTCCCGGAGCCACGCGGATCAGCCCCCCACAAGCCCTTGACCCGGGCCTCCAGAAAAGGGGGAGATGGATGTAACCTTTGGTGGCAATTCGTCCTACCATCGGTGGTCTAGGCCACATCTCCCCCCCTGCCAGCAGGGACTTCCTGGTTACCGGTCAGTAGAGATGCACTTTCCGGGGTAAGAGACCAGGATGGAAGACGACCTACACCAGACAAAAGTCCATCCTCGGAAGGCGAGACCCAGTGGCTTCCGGACGCCAGCGTTTCTCGGTCATCAGCGACGGCCTACCCAGCCAGCTCCCTGATGTCGACCCCAGCGAGACCCAGGAGTGGCTCGAGTCGCTCGACAACGTCATCAAGACGGAAGGTCGCACTCGGGCCCGTTATTTGATGCTTCGCCTGTTGGAGCGGGCCCGCGAACACCAGGTCGGGGTCCCCGGCCTGCGCAGCACCGACTACATCAATACCATCCCGCCGGAGCGAGAGCCCTGGTTCCCTGGCGACGAATACGTCGAGCGCCGGATCCGCGCCTACATCCGGTGGAACGCGGCCGTCATGGTGACCCGGGCCAACGCCCGCACCAACGTCGGCGGCCACATCGCGACCTACGCCTCGGCCGCGTCACTCTACGAGGTGGGCTTCAACCACTTCTTCCGCGGCAAGGACCACGGCGAGTCCGGCGACCAGGTCTTCATCCAGGGCCACGCCGCGCCGGGCATCTACGCCAGGGCGTTCCTGGAGGGCCGCCTCAACGAGGGCCAGCTCGACGCCTTCCGGCAGGAGCTGTCGCACGGTTTCAAGGGCCTGCCCTCCTACCCGCACCCGCGCCTGATGCCGGACTTCTGGGAGTTCCCCACGGTCTCCATGGGCCTCGGCCCGATCGGCGCGATCTACCAGGCCCGGTTCAACCGCTACCTGCTGAACCGGAAGATCAAGGACACCAGCCGCAGCCATGTCTGGTGTTACCTCGGCGACGGCGAGATGGACGAGCCGGAGTCGCTCGGCGCGATCGGCCTGGCCGCCCGCGAGGAGCTCGACAACCTCACCTTCGTCATCAACTGCAACCTGCAGCGCCTCGACGGCCCGGTACGCGGCAACGGCAAGATCATCCAGGAGCTGGAGTCCTACTTCCGGGGCGCCGGCTGGAACGTCATCAAGGTCGTCTGGGGCCGCGACTGGGACCCGCTGCTGGCGGCCGACGTCGACGGCGTGCTGGTCAACAAGATGAACACCGTCCCCGACGGCCAGTTCCAGACCTACTCCGTCGAGAGCGGCGAATACATCCGCGAGAACTTCTTCGGCGGCGACCCGCGTCTGCGCAAGATGGTCGAGCACCTGTCGGACGAGGACATCCGCAAGCTGTCGCGCGGCGGCCACGACTACCGCAAGGTCTACGCGGCCTACAAGGCGGCCCGCGAGCACGTCGGCCAGCCGACGGTCATCCTCGCCCAGACCATCAAGGGCTGGACGCTGGGCAAGGACTTCGAGGCGCGCAACGCGACGCACCAGATGAAGAAGATGTCCAAGGCCGACCTCAAGGAGTTCCGCGACCGGCTCTACCTGCCGATCCCCGACTCCGCGCTCGAGGGCGACCTGCCGCCCTACTTCCACCCGGGCGAGAACGACCCCGAGATCGAATACATGAAGGAGCGCCGCGCGGCCCTGGGCGGCTTCCTGCCCAAGCGCGTGGTCCGCGCCAAGCCGGTCAAGCTCCCCGGCGACGCCGCCTTCGCGCAGCTCAAGAAGGGCTCCGGCAAGCAGAACGTCGCCACCACCATGGCGTTCGTCCGCCTGCTGAAGGACCTCATGCGCGACAAGGAGATCGGCCACCGGTTCGTGCCGATCATCCCGGACGAGGCCCGCACCTTCGGTCTCGACGCGATCTTCCCGACCGCCAAGATCTACTCGCCGCACGGCCAGACCTACGACGCCGTCGACCGCGAGCTGCTGCTGTCCTACAAGGAGTCGACCGAGGGTCAGATCCTGCACGAGGGCATCAGCGAGTCGGGCTCGATGGCCTCGACGATCGCCGTGGGCTCGGCGTACGCCACGCACGGCGAGCACATGATCCCGATCTACATCTTCTACTCGATGTTCGGCTGGCAGCGCACCGCCGACCAGATGTGGCAGCTCGCCGACCAGATGGGCCGGGGCTTCCTGCTCGGCGCCACCGCGGGCCGCACCACCCTGAACGGCGAGGGCCTGCAGCACGAGGACGGTCACACCCCGCTGATCGCCTCGACGAACCCGGCGGCGGTCGCCTACGACCCGTCGTGGGGCTTCGAGGTGGCCCACATCATCAAGGACGGCCTGCGGAGGATGTACGGCGAGCAGCCGGAGAACGTCTTCTACTACCTGACCGTCTACAACGAGCCCTACCCGCAGCCGGCCGAGCCCGCCGACCTGGACGTGGAGGGCCTGCTCAAGGGCCTTTACCGGTTCGCCGCGGCGCCGGCCGCCGCGGGCCCGAAGGCCAACATCCTGGTATCGGGCGTGGCCGGTCCGTGGGCCATGGAGGCCCAGCGGATGCTGGCCGAGGAGTGGGGCGTGGCGGCCGAGGTGTGGTCGGCCACCTCCTGGGCGGAGCTGCGCCGCGAGGCGCTGGCCGCCGAGGAGCACAACATGCTCAACCCCGACGCCGAGCAGCGCGTGCCGTACGTGACCCAGGCGCTGTCGGCGGCCCAGGGGCCGTTCGTGGGCGTCAGCGACTACATGCGCGCGGTCCAGGACCAGATCGCCCAGTGGGTCCCGGGCGACTGGACCTCGCTCGGCACCGACGGCTTCGGCCTGTCGGACACCCGGTCGGCGCTGCGCCGCCACTTCCACGTGGACGCGGCCTCGATCACGCTCGCCGTGCTCACCCAGCTCGTCAAGCGGGGCGAGCTCGACTCCAGGGTGCTGAACGACGCGATCGCCAAGTACCACCTCAAGAACGGTGTCACCGAGGCAGGCGGCGCCGAGAGCAACGACACGCAGTCCATGGGGCTGTGATCCCTGCCGGGCGGGTCCTTCTTTGGAAGGCCCCGCCCGGTTAGTGTTGAATCGCTTCCCCCGGCGAACGATCCGAGGGGAGCACCACGTGCGAAAAGTCTTGACGGCCGCCACCGTGACGGCGGTCCTGTCCACAGCGCTGACCGCCTGCAGCGGCGGCACCGCGACGGACGGCCACCGCGCCTCCGGCGCCCCCCAGGCACCGGCCTCCGCCCACAACGCGGCCGGGACGTCGGACCCGATCGCCTGGGGCCCGTGCACCGACATCGAGCGCCCCGGCGGGCAGGCTCCGGCCAAACCCGACCCCAACCTGCAGTGCGGCAAGCTCAAGGTCCCCCTCGACTACGCCAGACCGGACGGCGAGCCGCTGGAGATGGCCGTGATCAGGGTCAGGGCCACCGGCCCCGGCGAGCGGATCGGCTCCCTGGTCTTCAACTTCGGAGGTCCCGGCGGGTCCGGCGTCGACACCCTGGCCCAGGCCGTCAAGGTCTTCGGCACCCTGCGCACCCGCTACGACCTGGTCAGCTTCGACCCGCGCGGGGTGGAGCGCAGCGCCGGCGTCAGGTGCGGCGACAACAAGGTGATGGACCGGTTCACCTCGATGGACAGCGTGGCCACCACCCCGGCGGAGCGGGCCGCGATGGACAAGGTCATCAAGGAGTTCGCCACCGCCTGCGAGCAGACCTCCGGCAAGGTCCTGCCCTACGTCGGCACGGTGAACGCCGCCCAGGACATGGACCGGCTCCGCGCGGCGCTGGGCGACGGGCAGCTCAACTACTTCGGCATCTCGTACGGCACGCAGCTCGGCGCGGTCTACGCGACGAAGTTCGCCAAGAACGTGGGGCGTTTCGTGCTGGACGCCCCGCTCGACCCCAGCGTCACCCTGGAGCAGCGCACGCTGGCGCAGACCTCCGGGTTCCAGCAGGCCTACGAGTCCTTCCTGAAGGACTGCGTCAAGGACCGGGGCCAGTGCGAGCTCGGCGCCGACGCGACCATCGCCAACAAGAACGTCGACAACTTCCTGGACGAGCTGGACGACCGGCCGCTGCCGGTGGGCAACCGCTCGCTCACCCAGGGCCTGGCCAGCACCGGCGTCGCCGCCGCGCTGTACTCCAACCTGACCTGGCCGCTGCTGGAGCAGGCCCTGGCCCAGGGGTTCAAGGGCGACGGCCGGCTCCTGCTGTCGCTGGCCGACAGCTACAACGGCCGCAGGCCCAACGGGTCCTACTCGACCCTGATGAGCAGTTTCCCGGCCATCAGCTGCGTGGACACCGCCGAACGGCCGACCCCCGGGGAGCTGGACAAGGTGGAGGCCGCGGCATTGAAGATCTCGCCGCTGTTCGGCAGCGCGGGGCTGGGGAGCATCTGCCGGTCATGGCCGGTCCCGGGCAGCGACGAGGCCAGGAAGGTCAACGCCACCGGCTCCGCGCCGATCGTGGTGGTCGGCGGCACGGGCGACCCCGCCACGCCGTACGAGTGGGCGCCGAAGATGACCTCGGAGCTCACGACCGGCGTGCTGGTCACCTACAAGGGCGAGGGCCACGGCGCCTACCTGTCGGGCGACGCGTGCGTGAAGAAGGTCATCGACGGCTACCTGCTCGGCGGGAAGACCCCCGCCAAGGGCACGACCTGTCCCGCGTCCTGACCGGTGGAGGCGGCCCCGCCGGGCGGGGCCGCCCGGGCCTGTCCCGCTACCGGCAGGTCTCCAGCTCGGGCAGCTCGGTCTCGAAGCGGAAGCCGACCCTGCCGAAGTGGCGTTCGAGCAGCGTCCGCATGGTCCCGTCGGCGTACATGGACCCGATCGCCGCGTTGATCGCCCGGCAGGCCCCGGGATCGCCGGCTCTCAGCGCCACGCCGTACCGCTCGGCGGTGAGCCGGATCCCGGCGATCTTGAGTCCCGCTCCGCGCAGGCGGGCGCCGAACCCGGCGATCAGCACGTCGTCGCCGGGCAGGGCGTCGGCGCTGCCGTCGGCCACCCGGGTGGCGCACTTGGAGGTGTCGATGTCGTGGACGGCGACGAACCTGACGCCCCTGTCGCTGATCAGGGGGCTGGTGGTCTGGCCGGAGGCCAGGCAGAGCCGCTTGCCGCGCAGGTGCTCGATCTTGGAGATCTTGGCGCCCGCCCGGACGAGCACGTCGCGGTGGGCCAGGTAGTACGGTCCGGCGAAGGCGACCCGGCCGCGGTCGGCGCTGTCGATCGAGAGGTTGGCGACCACGAGGTCCACCTTGCCCCGCTCGACCGCCGCCTCCCGGTCGGCGTAGCCCACGGGTACGTATCTGACCCTGCCCTCGGGCACCTTCAGGGCCCTGGCGATGTGTTCGGCCACGTCGATCTCGAACCCGGTGGGCGGCACGCCCAGCGAGACGCCGGGGAGGCCGTTGCGGTAGCCGATCCTGAGCACGCCGCCGGCCCTGATCCGGTCGAGCAGGGGCGAGCCGGTGGAGGCCGCCGGGGCCGGGGTGGAGGCGGCCGGGCTCGGCGAGGCGGCGGCGCCCCAGCCGGAGATGGGGCCGGACTGGACGGCCACGAAGGCGGCCGCCGCGCCGAGGACCACGGCCACGGCGGCGGCGGCCCGGCGGCGGCGCCGGGCCGGGGTCCGCCGCTCCACCCGGGTCAGGTCGACCGTGGCGGCCTGGACGCCCTCGGCCAGCACCTCCTCGGAGGCCCGGGCCTCGTCCACCGGATGGCCGAGCAGGCGTTTGAGCACCTCGTCGGCGGTGGGCCGGAGCCGCTGGTCCTTGTTCAGGCAGGCGGCGACGGTCGGGCGCAGGTCCTCGGGGAGGGCGCTCAGGTCGGCTTCGTGGTTGATGACGCGGTTGAGCGTCGCCACGATCGTGTCACCGCCGAAGGGCGCCTTGCCGGTGGCGGTGAAGACCATGGTCGAGGCCCAGGCGAACACGTCGGCGGGCAGGCCGACGCGCTCCTCGGCGATCTGCTCGGGCGCCATGTAGGCCGGGGTCCCGACCGCGCGGGTGGTGATCGTCCCGCTCTCGTCGATGATCTTCGCGATGCCGAAGTCGACGACCCGGGGGCCGTCCGCGGCCAGCAGCACGTTGTCCGGTTTCAGATCGCGGTGGGCGATCCCGGCGTGGTGGATCGCGGTCAGCGCGGTGGCCGTGCCGATGGCGAGCCGGCTGAGCGCGTCGCCGCTCAGCGGTCCGTCGCGCTCGACCACCTGGCGCAGCGAGGGCCCGTCGATCAGCTCGCTCGCGATGTAGGGCGTCTCGCCGTCGAGGTCGGCGGCGAGGACCCGGGCGGTGCAGAACGCCTCCACCCGCCGGGCCGCGGCGAGCTCGCGCGCGAAGCGGGAGCGCGCGTGGGCCTCGCCGGTGAAGCGCACGTGCAGCAGCTTGATGGCGGCGCGTCCCCCGTCGGCGGACTCCCCGAGGTAGACGACCCCCTGACCGCCCTCCCCCAGCCTGCCCTGGAGCGTGTAGTCCCCCAACTGCGGCGGATCCCCGGGCCGCAGCGGTCTGATCTCCGGCATCGCCGACCCCTCGTATGCACCGCTTTGCCCAAGCATTACACATCGGAAGGGTGAAGATCGCCCGCTCCCGCCACGACCCGGAGATAAGGACCGGTTAAACGGATCCGCTTAAAGAGTGTTTAACAGGGTTCTCGCAATATCTGTGGCGACAGGGAGGGAATCGCGATGAGAACAGTTCTGGTGGTGGCGGCGATCGTCTCGGCCGCCGCGGTGAGCGGGTGCGGGCAGAGCCCGGAGCCCGGGATCGCCTCCGCGGGAGGCGCCACGTCCTCGGCCGCCCCGGCGGCACCGGCCCAGCCGGACGGGCTGAGGTTCGCCCGGTGCATGCGGGACAACGGCGTCGACATGCCCGACCCGGAGCCGGGCAGCGACGCCGTAACGCTCCGCGGGGAGGTCGACAAGGACAACCTGGACAGGGCGTCCAGGGCCTGCGAGAAATACGGCCCGGCCGGCCAGAAGAAGAGGTCGGCGGCCGACCCCGCGGTGCAGAACGCCCT
Source organism: Streptosporangium sp. NPDC048886 (assembly GCF_055586905.1). NCBI lineage: Bacteria > Bacillati > Actinomycetota > Actinomycetes > Streptosporangiales > Streptosporangiaceae > Streptosporangium > Streptosporangium sp. NPDC048886. Next base: position 214,636 of record NZ_JBVJHH010000009.1, on the reverse strand, counting down.
GCTGAAGTACGCCCGCTGTATGCGGGAGAACGGCGTCGACATGAAGGATCCTGACTTTTCAGATGGAAGGGTGCGTTTAGGCGGAAATAGGATGAATCTCAACTCTCCTGAGACCGAGAAGGCGATGGAGATCTGCCGGGAGCATCTGCCCGGATCGGGGAAGCGGCCTTGAGACACGGCAGGGTCATCGCCGGGGCCGCCGGGGCCGTCCTGCTCGCCGGCGGCGGCGTGGCGGCGCTCACGCTGACCGGCCGGCAGGACGCCCCCGCCGCGGCCTCCGCCGCCCCCGTGACGACCGCCGAGATCACCCGCTCCGACCTGGCCGACGCCGAGGCCGTCGACGGCACGCTCGGCTACTCGGGCCGCCGCAGGCTGCCCAACCACGCGGACGGCACGGTCACCAGGGTCAGGGAACAGGGATCCACGGTGGGCCGGGGCGGCTGGCTCTACCGGGTCGACGGCAGGCCGGTGATCCTGATGTACGGCGACATCCCGATGTACCGCACGCTGTCCTCCGGTTCCAGCGGCAAGGACGTCGAGCAGCTGGAGCGCAACCTCAAGGCCCTCGGCCACGACCCCGGCACGGTGGACGGCGACTTCTCCTGGCTGACCGCGCGGGCCGTACGGTGGTGGCAGGACGCCGCGGGCCTGCCGGAGACCGGGTCGGTCGACGCGGCCCAGGTCGTGGTCGCCTCCGGGAGGCTGCGGATCGCCGAGGTCACCGCGGAGCCCGGGACCGCCGCGGGCCGGTCGGTGGTGACCACGACCAGCACCCGCCGGGTCGTCCACATCGACCTCGACTCGGCCGACCAGCAGCTCGCCAGGATCGGCGCCCCGGTGACGGTGGAGCTGCCCGGCGGCGGCCCGGCCAGGGGCCGGATCACCTCGGTCGGCACGGTCGCCGAGCCCGAGATGGACGGCGGCCGGCCGACCGGCGCCTCCACGATCGACCTTGAGGTCACCCTGGCCGACCCCCGGAAGCTCGGCCGCCTCGACCAGGCCCCCGTCACGGTGAACCTCCGCGGCGAGCACCGCCGGGACGTGCTCTCCGTCCCGGTCGAGGCGCTGCTGGCCCTCCGCGAGGGCGGCTACGGCCTGCGCCTGGCCGATCAGCGCACCGTCGCGGTCGAGACCGGCCTGTACGCCTCCGGCCGCGTCGAGGTGTCCGGCGCCGGTCTCGCCGAGGGTGTGAAGGTCGAGGTGCCGCAGTCATGAGCCACCGGCCTGACCTCGCCCCCGGCCCCGCGGACACCACCGGCCCGCCCGCCCCGATGATCGAGCTGTCGGGGGCGGAGAAGACCTATCCCGGCGGGGTGCGCGCGCTGCGCGGCGTGGACCTGCGCGTCCTGCCCGGCGAACTCGTGGCGATCGTCGGCCCCTCCGGGTCGGGGAAGTCGACCATGCTGCACCTGATCGGCACCCTCGACCGCCCCTCCGCCGGGACCGTCCGCGTCGCCGGGCACGACGTGGGGGCACTGTCGGACCGGCAGCTGTCGGCGCTGCGCGCCCGGCGCATCGGGTTCGTCTTCCAGCAGTTCCATCTGGCCGCCGGGGTCACCGCGCTCGACAACGTCGCCGACGGCATGCTGTACGGCGGAGCCCCACGCCGGGAACGGCGGGAACGGGCCGCCGAGGCGCTCAGGCGGGTCGGCCTCGGCCACCGGCTGGGGCACCGGCCCGGCGAGCTGTCCGGCGGGGAGCGCCAGCGGGTCGCGGTGGCCAGGGCCGTGGCCGGCGAGCCGTCGCTGCTGCTGGCCGACGAACCGACCGGCAACCTCGACACCGCCTCCGGCCACGCCGTGCTGACGATCCTGCGCGAGCTCAACGCCTCCGGCACCACCGTGGCGATCATCACCCACGACGACGAGGTGGCCGCGGCCGCCCCGCGCCGGGTCAGGCTGCGCGACGGCCTGATCGTCACCGACGACAGGACCGACATCGACGCGGGCGGGAAGACCGGCGGCGGGGCACTCCCGGGGAGCACGGCATGAACCGGACACGGCACGTACCGGAGGACGGGCGGCCCGGTCCGGCGCGCACCACACCGGATCCGGTCCCCGGCCGGCTCGGCTGGGCGGACCTGCTGCGGGTGGGCGGCTCCGGGCTGCGGACCCGGCCGGGCCGGGTGCTGCTGTCGGCGCTGGGCGTCGCGATCGGCATCGCGACCATGGTGGCGGTCGTCGGGATCTCCTCCTCCAGCAAGGCCCGGCTGCTCGACGAGCTCAACCGGCTCGGCACCGACCTGCTCACCGTCACCGCCGGGCGGACCGTGCTCGGGGGCAGTGCCGAGCTGCCGGAGGAGGCGGTCGCCATGGCCGCCAGGATCGGGCCGGTGACCGGCGCCGCCGCCACCGGTGACACCGGCGAGCACGTCTGGCGGACCGACATGGTGCCACGGGAGCAGACCGGGGGGCTCGGGGTCCGGGCGGCCTCGCCCGGCCTGCTCACCACGCTCCAGACCCGCCTCGAGCGGGGCGTCTGGCTCAACCGGGCGACCGGGGCGCAGCGCGCGGTGGTCCTGGGGTCGGTGGCGGCCCGGCGGCTCGGCGTGCGGGAGGTGGGGGACCAGGTGTGGATCGGCGGGCGATGGTGGACGGTCACCGGCGTGCTGGCCGCCTCCCCGCTGGCGCCGGAGATCGACCGGTCGGTGCTCGTCGGGTCCGAGGCCGCCGGACGGTACCTGGACTTCGACGGCCACCCCACCACGCTCTACATCCGCTCCTCCGACACCGCGGTGGGCGAGGTGCGCCAGGTGCTGCCCAGGACCGTGAACCCGGAGCACCCCGAGGAGGTCGAGGTCAGCAGGCCCTCCGACGGGCTCGTCGCGAAGGCCGCGGCCGCGGGGGCGTTCACGGACCTGCTGCTCGGCGTCGGCGCGATGGCGCTGCTGGTCGGCGGGGTCGGCGTGGCCAACACCATGGTCATCTCGGTGCTGGAACGCCGCGGGGAGATCGGCCTGCGCCGCTCGCTCGGCGCCACCCGGGGCCAGGTGCGCGGCCAGTTCCTCACCGAGTCGCTGCTCCTGTCGGGTATGGGCGGCGCCGCGGGGGTGGCACTGGGGGCGCTGGTCACCGTCGGGTACGCCGCCGTGCGGGACCTGCCCGCCGTGGTCCCGCTCTGGGCCCTGGCCGGCGGCCTGGCGGCGCCCCTGCTGGTGGGGACGGTCGCCGGGATCTATCCCGCGATGCGGGCGGCCCGCATGTCCCCCACCCTCGCTCTCACCACGCCCTGAGGGCCTGAGGGAGGGCACTTATCCGATGTTTACCCCTGGACGGACAGGATTGCGATCATGCGAGTGCTCATCGTGGAGGACGAGCGGGTGCTCGCCGACATCGTGGCGACCGGCCTGCGCCGGGAGACCATAGCCGTGGACGTGGTCCACGACGGGGACGCGGCGCTGGAACGGGCCGCCGTCAACGACTACGACGTGATCGTGCTGGACCGGGACCTGCCCGTGCTCCACGGCGACGAGGTCTGCCGCCGCCTGGTCTCCGCCCGGGTCCCGGCCAGGATCATCATGCTGACCGCCGCCGGGGACCTCGGGTCGAAGGTGGAGGGCCTGTCGATCGGCGCCGACGACTACCTGCCCAAGCCCTTCGACTTCCCCGAGCTGGTGGCCCGGCTGCGCGCCCTGGCCCGCCGGACCCCCCAGATGGTGCCGCCGGTGCTCAGCCGGTCGGGCATCACCCTCGACCCGGGCCGTCACGAGGTCTTCCGCGACGGCCGGTACGTGGCGCTGAGCCCCAAGGAGTTCGCGGTGCTGGAGATCCTGATGCGCGCCGAGGGCACCGTGGTCAGCGCCGAGGACCTGCTGGAGAAGGCCTGGGACGAGAACATCAACTACTTCACCAACTCGGTGCGGGTCACGGTGATGACCCTGCGCAGGAAGCTCGGCGACCCGCCGGTGGTGGAGACGGTGACCGGTCTGGGATACCGGCTGTGAGCGCGCGGCGGATCTCGGTACGGCTCCGCCTGACCCTGGTCTACGGCAGCCTGTTCTCCGCCGCGGGCCTCGTGCTCGTGCTGGCCAACTACTTCGTCGTCCGGCAGATGCTCCACCAGCCCGTCAGGGTGACGCCCCGGGAGGCCGTCGCCGTGCCGTTCCCCCGGGACGGCGACCTCCTGCGGACCTTCACCGACGTCAAGGGCCAGTACCGCGACAGCGTGATGGCCTCGATGATCCAGTGGTCGCTGCTGGCCACCGCGATCGTCGGGGTGGCGGGGCTGGCCGTCGGGTGGATCGTGGCCCGCCGGGCGCTGGCCCCGCTGCACACGATGACCGAGGCGGCCCGCCGCCTGTCGGAGAGCACCCTGCACGAGCGGATCGCCCTGGACGGCCCCCGCGACGAGCTCCGCGACCTGGCCGACACCTTCGACTCCATGCTGGAACGCCTGGACCACGCCTTCGACAGCCAGCGCCGCTTCGTCGCCAACGCCTCCCACGAGCTGCGCACCCCGCTGGCCATCAACCGGGCGCTGGTGCAGGTCTCCATGACCGATCCCGGCCTCCCCACGGAGATCAGGGCCGTCGGCGCCGAGCTGCTGGCCGCCGGCGCCCGCCAGGAACGGCTCATCGAGGGACTGCTCCTGCTGGCCCAGAGCGAGCGGGAGCTGACCGAGCGCCGCCCGGTGGACCTGGCCGAACTCGCCGGGAGCGCGCTGACCTCCGTGCCGGAGGCCACGGCGGACCTGAACCCGGCCCCGGCGACCGGTGATCCGGTGCTGCTGGGACAGATGATCGGCAACCTGCTCGACAACGCGGTGAAGTACAACGACGGGCGCGCCCTGGTCACCGTCCGCACCGGCCGGGACCGGCGGGGGAGCGTCGTCACCGTGGAGAACACCGGCCGCGTCGTCCCCGCCGACCGGATCGAGGAGCTCTTCGAGCCGTTCCGCCGCCTCGACCGCGACCGGACCGGCTCGACCGCCGGCGCGGGCCTCGGCCTGTCGATCGTCCGGGCGGTCGCCCGGGCCCACCGCGGCTCGGTGGAGGCCGTGCCGCGTCCGGGCGGCGGCCTGACCGTCACCGTACGGCTGGCGCCGGGATGAGCGCCGGCGGCCGCGCCGCACAGGCCGGACGGCCCTGCTGAGGGCCCGCAGGCTGAGGGCCCGCCGGGTGCTTCCGCCGGGCCCGCCGAGTGCTTCCACTGGGACCGGCGGGTCGGGCGTGGCGGCCGGCGGAGGCGTCAGGAGGGCTCCGCGGCCCGCGTCCGCGCGCCGGCGTCCCGCGCGGGCCGTACGGTCACCGACACCAGCAGGGCGGCCAGGAGCAGCACGCCCGCCGCGGCGTAGAAGGCCCACTGGTAGCCGCTGACGGCGGCCTCCGGGGAGGACTGCCCGGCCTCCAGCGCCGTGCCGGTGCGGCCTATCGCGACCGCGGTGAAGACGGCCAGGCCGAGGGCGCTGCCCAACTGCTGCATGGTCGTCTGCACCCCCGAGCCGAGCCCCGCGTCGTCGTCGGTCACCCCGTGCAGGGCCGCGTTCTGCAGCGCGGGGAAGGCGGTCCCCAGCCCCGCGGCGATCATCACCATGGCGGGCAGCACGTCGGCGGCGTAGCCGCTGGTGACCGACATGCGCACGGCCACGTACAGCATCCCGGCGGCGCTGAGGACGAGGCCGGCGCCGATGGTGCCCGTGGTGCCCAGCCTGGCGGTGAGCGCGGTCGAGGCCGCCAGGCCGGCGAGGAAGGCCACGCAGAAGGGCAGGTAGGCCAGCCCCGTGGCCAGCGGCTGGTAGCCGAGGACGTTCTGCATGTAGAGGGTGAGCAGGAACATGGTCGCCGCCATGCCGCTGGTCAGCGTGATCGTCGCCAGGTTCGCCGACAGGCGGACGCGGCTGGCCAGGAAACGCGGCGGCACCAGCGGCGCGGCGCTCCTCGTCTCCACCACGGCGGAGGCGGCCAGCGCGGCCAGCCCGGCGCCCAGGGGCAGCAGCACGACCGGGGCGCTCCAGCCGTTGCGGCCGGCCGCGAGCAGGCCGGCGATGAGCGCGATCAGGCCGGCGGTGACGAGCACCGCGCCCGCCCAGTCCACCCTGCGCCCGCCGGCGCCGGGCCGCGCGTCCACCAGCCGGGGGGCGAGCAGCAGCGCGACCGCGGCGACCGGCAGGTTGACGAAGAAGACCCAGCGCCAGCCGGCCAGCTCCGTCAGCGCCCCCGACAGCAGCACCCCGACTGTGGCGCCCAGCCCGCTCAGCCCTCCCCAGATCGCCAGGGCACGGGCCCGCTCGCGGCCGTCGGGGAACATCAGCACGATCATCGACAGGGCGGCCGGCGCCGCCAGCGCCTCCCCGAGCCCCTGCCCGAACCGGCCGGCCACCAGCATGCCGGTGCTCCCCGCGACACCGCTGGCCAGCGACGCCAGCGCGAACACCGCGGTGCCGGCGAGGAACACGCGGCGCCGTCCCCACAGGTCGGCCAGCCGTCCGCCGAGCAGCAGCAGCCCGCCCGCGGTCACGACGTAGGCGTTGACCACCCAGGCCAGGCCCTCCGTCGACGCCCCCAGATCCCGCTGCACCGAGGGCAGCGCGATGTTCACGATCGAGCTGTCCACGGTGAACATGAACTGCACCAGGGCCAGCACCGCCAGCGCGCGCCAGCGGCGCGGATCCGGCGCGGCCGCCGTGCCGTCCGGGTCTGCCGTGCCGTCCGGGTCTTGAGCCGGTCCGCGGGACCGGAGGTCCTCATCCATGTGATCCACCCAACCGCCTGGTGTCCCAGGGCGTCCAACAACAACTCGCCTCCTTGACAAGCAGTTCTTGTCACTGCAGCTTGTTGGGGATGGATCTCGACCTGCGCCAGCTCCAGGCCTTCGTCACGACCTCCGAGGAGCTGCACTTCGGCCGGGCCGCGGGCCGGCTGTTCCTCACCCAGCAGGCCCTGTCCCACCGCATCCGGCGCCTGGAGACGACGCTGGGCGGGCCGCTGTTCGTGCGCGGCCATCACGTCGTCGAGCTGACCGATCTCGGACGGCGGCTGCTGCCCCTGTCGCGGCAGGCCCTGGCCGTCGCCGACGAGATCGTGGCCGCGGCGCAGCTCGATCAGCAGCCGCTGCGGCTCGACACCTTCCGGCCGATCGCCGCCTCCTCGCTGCTCCGCCAGCTGATCGTGGATCTGGGCGACCTGCCGCTGGAGCTGAGCACCCGGCACAGCCTGGGCACCGCCCTGTCGGCACTGCGGCGCGCCGAGATCGACGTGGCCTTCGGGCGGGTGCACGGCCTGCCCCACCCCTGGCCCGACGGCCTGGCCCACCGGCTGCTGCGGCTGGAGCCCCTCCACGCGCTGATGTCGCTGCGCCACCCGCTGGCGGCGCGGCCCACGCTGCGCCCGGCCGACCTGCGCCCCCACGGGATCTGGACGCCCGCCCTCGCGGGCGCCACCGAGCTGGACGGCTACCTGCGCGCGCTCGGCGACCACTTCGGCATCCCCCTGACCATCGGACCGGCGGTCGCCACCCTCGACCAGGTGGTGGCGCAGATCCACGCGCACCCCGACCGCGTGTGGCTGATCGACGCCGACGTCCGGACCGCCCGGCTCCCGGCCACGGTGCTGGTCCCGCTGGCCGGTCCCACCCCGCTCTACCCCTGGTCGATGGTCTGGCGGCGCGACAACCGCCATCCGCTCCTCGGCCGGATGCTGGACACCGCCGACGCGACGGCCCGGCGGGAGGGGTGGCTGCACTACGAGCCCGGCCGGCACTGGCTGCCGGCCGAAGACCGCGCCGCCGCCACCGCCGGCACGCCCGCGCCCGCACCAGGAGCAGGAGCGGAACCGGGAGCGGGAGCGGAACCAGGACCAGGACTGGGACCAGGAGCGGGAGCGGGGTCCGGCCAGGGCGCCGGCCGGTGATCGCCGGCCGGCGTCAGCGCGGGGCCGCCACCGGCGCCCCGGCGGCCGCGCCGAGCCGCGCGGCCGAGCGGGAGGCGAGGTCGAGGGCCCGGCGCACGTCCGCGTGGACGAGCCGGCCCGCCCGCTTCACGACCCGGCCGGCGACGATCACGGTGTCCACGTTGCTCGTGTCGGCGCAGGTCACCACCGCGCCGATCGGGTCGTGCACCGGCGCGAGGTTGAGGGCGTCGGCGCGTAGCAGGACGAGGTCGGCCTGCTTGCCCGGCCGCAGCGACCCGATCCGGTCCTCCAGGCCGAGGACCCGCGCCCCCTCGACCGTCGCCATCCGCAGCACCTCGCCCGTGGTCAGCGATCCGCCCCGGACCCGCTCGGCGGCGAAGGCGGCGCGCATGACGGCGAACAGGTCACCCGGCGCGTCGGTGACGGTGTCGACGCCGAGCCCCGTCGGGATCCCGAACTCGCGGAACCTGCCGGTCTCCGGGTGCCCATGCCCCATCTGCGACTCCACGACGGGCGCGACCGAGGCGGTGCCGCCGCTGCCGGCGATGAGCCTCATGGCCTCGTCGGTGAAGCCGTTGCCGTGCACGAACATCACATCGGGCCCGAGCAGCCCGCTCCGGTGCAGCCGCTCGACCGCCCCGGTCCCGGTCGCGTGCAGGCTGATCGGGAGCCCGAGCTCACGGGCCAGCCGCCAGTCGGCCTCGGCCGCGCCGACCGAGCCGTAGACCGGCCCCCACGCCGCCAGAGCCGGGGTCACCAGGCCGGACAGGCCCAGCGAGGCGACCCTGCGCACCTCTCCCTCACGGCGTGCGGCATCGTCGCTGCCCGGATGCGCGTAGGCGAAGACGGCGCGGATCCCCGAATCGCGCAGGGCATCGATCGCGGCGTCGGTGTGCGCCGGGGTGAGCTGGATGTGCGACCAGTCGTAGAGCGTGGTGACACCGGCGTTGAGCGCCTCCAGCGCGCCCCACAGGTTGGCGGCGTAGACGTCCTCGGCCTGGAAGGCGGGGGCGAGCCGGCCCAGGACGAGGCTGAGATAGTCCCCCAGCGTCGTGTCGGCCGCGATGGAGCGGAGCACGCTCTGCCAGAGGTGGCGGTGGGTGTCCACGAAGCCGGGCAGCACGATCCGGCCGGCCGCGTCGACGACCTCGGCGCCGTCGAGCGCGACGCCGAACGCGGCACCGAGTCCGGGGCCCACCGCGGCGATCACGCCGTCCTCGATGAGCACGTCCGCCCCCGGCAGGACATGGGGTTCCGGATCGGTGTCGATCACGATTCCGTCGGTGATGAGCATGCGCACGGGGGGTCCTCTTTCCAAAAAGCAATCAATAAAGCTTTTCTGAAAGCTATCAGGGGAGAGGGATATCCTCAATCCCATGGGACGGCGAGACACCACACGGCGCGACCACGTCGACGAGATGATGGAGGGGTGGCGGGCCGAGCTCCCCGAGGCCGCCACCGTCCAACTGGAGATCATCAAGCGCGCCGGCCGGCTGAAGGCCCTCGTCGAGGAGACCACCCAGTCCGTGCTAGGTGAATACGGACTGACCTACGCCGAGTTCGACGTCCTGGCGACACTGCGCCGGGCCGGAGCCCCCTACCGCCTCAAGCCCAGCCGGCTGGCCTCCCGCTCCTCGCTCACGACGGGCGGCACGAGCAACATCCTGCAGCGGCTCACCACCGCCGGGCTCGTCGAGCGCGAGCCCGACCCCGCCGACGGCCGCAGCTCCTGGGTCCGCCTGACGCCCGCGGGCGCCCGACGGGCCGAGGAGCTCGCCCTGGCCACGACCGAGGCCCACGGGGAGCTGCTCGCCGGCGTCCCGCAGGAGACCGCCCGGGCACTGGCCGACCTGCTGCGCGAGGTGCTCCTCGCCCTCGGCGACCGGCCGGCCGCCTCCCGCCGGGGCTGAGCGCGCGTCGGCGCGCGGGCGGGCTCAGCCGGTTTCCGGAGTGCCCGTGATCACCTGGGGGAGCTGCGGGGCGAAGCGCTCCGGCGGGTGCTCGGGCGAGGACTCGTCGGTCTCCTCCGCCCAGCCGATGCGGTCGAGGCGGAAGACCCGCGCGTCCTGCCGGAGGCGGCACATGCCCACGAGATACCAGTGGCCGCCGCGCCCGCCCACGAAGATCGCCGGCTCCACCTCACGCGTGGTGACCCGGCCCTTGTGGTCCTCGTATCGGATCCGCAGCACCCTGCGGTGGAGCAGCGCCTGCCCGATCACGCGCGACACCCGGGGGTAGGGCTCCGGCTCGACGGCGGCGTGCACCCGGACGGCCGGCCCCCCGGCCGCGGCGCCCTCGACGTCCTCCGCGCCCTCGACGTCCTCCGCGCTCTCGGCGTCCCCGACGCTCCCGGCGCTCTCGACACCCCTGGTGCTCTCGGCGTCCCCGATGCTCTCGACGTCCTCGGCGCTCTCGGCGGGCGACATCGCGGCGACCAGCTTGCGCAGGGCGCTGCGGGCGTGGTGGGCCGAGGGGTCGCCCCCCGCCCGCTCAAGCGCCGCGACGACCGCCGCCGCCTCGGCCGGGGTGAGGTCGAGCGGCGGCAGGGACATGCTCTTGCCGAGGGCGTAGCCGCCGCGCCTGCCCGGCTCGGCGTATATCGGCACCCCCGACCGCTGGAGCGCGGAGATGTCGCGCTCGACGGTGCGGACGCTCACCTCGAACCTGGCGGCGAGCTCCCGCGCCGACCGGGAACGGGGCGAGATCGCGCGGAGCTCCTCGACCAGGGCGTAAAGCCGATCCGTACGGTTCACACTTGCGACGTTACGCGGCGATACCGACACTCCAGATGAGCGGCAATCCCTTTGCCGTAGTTGAACAGACAAAACAGCATCGATAGCCTGTGCCGACACATCTCATTGGAGTTCGATGGCCGCAGGACCGAAACACCCACTGGCAGCAGGACAGCGTCCTCCGCACGAGCCCGCCTCCTCCGGTTCGAAGGCCTCCAAGATCATCACGCTCACCGGCATCGGTGTCGTCTCGCTGCTCCTCATCGGCTACTGCGCGGCCCAGGACGACTACGAAGAGGTCGGCGCCGACTGCGTGGACCTCAACAGCTACCAGCCGGACGGTTCCTACACGGTCGTGGACGAGGAATACTGCGACGACGACCACGTCCACTACTCCGGTTCCCGCGGCGCCTACGGCTGGTACTACGGAGGTGTGCGGTCCGGGGCGCGGATCCTGCAGGGCACCACCGTGCGCCCCTCGGACGTCAGGATCACCAGCCGTAAGGGCACCGTGATCCAGCGCGGCGGCTTCGGCGGCCGCAGCGGCTGGGGCAGCGGGAGCTGAGCCCGGGCAGATGCGACGCGAAACCTCGCTCCCCCGGGACGGCTGGGAGAGCATCATCGAAGGCCACGGTCTGGCCTACCACCGTTCGGCCCACCCCGACGGCCTCGCCCGCCCCTACTGGGACGAGGGCGTGCAGTACGTCTTCTCCATGGACGAGGTCCTCGACCTGGAGAACCAGGTCGAGGAACTGCACCGGATGTGCCTGCACGCGGTGGAGCACGTCATCGAGCACGGCCGCTACGCCGACTTCGCCGTCCCCGAATGGGTGGCGCCGGAGATCGCCCGCTCCTGGGAGCGGAGCGACCCCCACCTGTTCGGCCGCTTCGACCTGCGCTACGACGGGACCGGCCCCGCCAAGCTGCTGGAGTACAACGCCGACACCCCGACCAGTCTGCTGGAGAGCTCGGTCGTGCAGTGGTTCTGGCTGCGCGACCGCTACCCCGACGACGACCAGTGGAACTCCATCCACGAGCGGCTGATCGACCGGTGGCAGCAGATAGCGGCCGGTCTGCCCACCGGGCCGGCGCACTTCGCCTGGACCAACATGGACGAGACCGGCGAGGAGGCGATGACCCTCGCCTACCTCCAGGAGACCGCCGACCAGGCCGGGCTGAAGACGGTCGCGGTGGCCATGGAGGACATCGGCTGGGACAGCCTCAACCTGCGGTTCGTCGACATGGAGCGCCGGGTGATCCGCTCGCTGTGCAAGCTGTACCCGTGGGAGTGGGCGGTGGCCGACCCGTTCGGCGACCGGGCGGTGCGCCAGCAGGTCTCGATGACCTGGATCGAGCCGCTGTGGAAGATGCTGCTGTCCAACAAGGCGCTGCTCGCGGTGCTCTGGGAGCTGTATCCCGGGCATCCGAACCTGCTGCCGGCCTACCTCGACGGCCCCCGGGACATGCCCTCCTACATCGCGAAACCGCTGCTCGGCCGGGAGGGCGCGAGCATGCGGATCGTCACCCCCGGCGACCGCGTCGAGACCTCCGGCGGCTACGGCGCCGAAGGGCACGTCTACCAGGAGTTCCAGGCACTGCCCGTCTTCGACGGCTGGCGTCCCGTGCTCGGCGCCTGGGTCGTACACGACGAGGCGGCCGGGGTCGGCATCCGTGAGACCTCAGGGTTCATCACCGACGACACGTCGTCCTTCGTCCCGCACCGCATCGAACTCTGAACCCTGGAGAACCACATGAGTCCCACCCCCCAGCCCAGCCTGCTCCCCGCCCCGATCGGCGCCGAGACCATCTCCCTCGCCGAGACCCTCGGACGCGGCGCGCTCGCCGTCGTCTCCTACGCGGCGCTCGGCGTGATCCTGCTGATCATCGGCTTCTACGTCATCGACATGGCCATCCCCGGCAAGCTCAGCCACCTGATCAAGACCGACCGCAACCCCAACGCCACCCTGCTCACCAGCTCCGGCCTGGCCGCGGTGGGGCTGATCGTCGCGGCCTCCATCTGGTCCTCCGGCGGAGCCCTGCACGAAGGGCTGCTGGCGACCGCGGTCTTCGGCCTGGTGGGCATCGCCGTGCAGACGGTGGCGATGGTCGCCTTCGACAAGGTCGCCGGGATCTCGGTCCGCGAGCTGGTCAGCGAGCCCGACCCGCAGCCCGGCGCCCGCCTTCTCGCGGTCACCCACCTGGTCATCGGCCTGATCACCGCCGTCGCCGTCATCTGACCCGCCACCGGCCGGCGCCCCGCCTGTGCGCGGATCGCACAGGATCGCGGCCCGCGCGCTGTGCGGTCCGACGGCTGGCGCATCTCGTGCGACCTGGCACTCTTAGTGACGTGAGGGAGCGGAGCGAGCGAGGCAGCAGACACGGTGACGTCATGGTCGGGCCCGGCGCGGAGGAGGCCGACCAAGACCGCGTGCGGGAAGACACCACGCGCAGGCTGGAGCGGGCCATGGGCACGCTGGGCACGGCCGCCATGGCGAGGATGGACGACCGGCTGATGTGGTTCCGCGCCCTGTCCGCCGAGGACAGGTCGTGGGTCGGGCTGGTGGCCCAGGCCGGGATCGCCGCGTTCGTGGAGTGGTTCCAGCACGCCGGGGAGGGCCGCCCGACCCCCAGCATCGAGTTCTTCGGCACCGCTCCCCGCGAGCTCAAGCGCTCCATCTCCCTGCAGCAGACCGTGGACATCGTCCGGATCGTGGTCGAGGTGGTCGAGGCGCAGACCGGGGACCTGGCCGCGCCCGGCGGGGAGGACCAGCTCCAGCAGGCGATGCTCCGCTACACCCGTGACGTCGCCTTCGCCGCCGCCCAGGTCTACGCGCGGGAGGCCGAGGCGCGCGGCGCCTGGGACGCGCGCCTGGAGGCGCTGATCGTCGACGCGCTGGTGCGGGGCGAGGTCGACGACGGCCTGCACTCGTGGGCCGCCGCGCTGGGCTGGACCTCCTCCCCCGTGGTCGTGCTGGCCGGGCAGACGCCCGACGACGACCCCCAGGCGGTGATCGACGGACTGCGCGACCGGGGGCGCAGATCCGGCCTGGACATGCTGGCCGGGGTCCAGGGCGACCGGCTGATCGTGATCGTGGGCGGCGCGGACAACGTCGCCGCCGCGGCCAGGCACGTGGTGCCGCGCTTCGGCCCGGGACCGGTCGTGATCGGGCCCGAGGTGAACGACCTGCACGCGGCGGCGCGCTCGGCGCGGGCCGCGATCGCCGGCCTGCGGGCCGCCTCCGGGTGGCCGGACGCGCCCCGGCCGGTCCATGCCGAGGACCTGCTGGCCGAGCGGGCGATCGACGGCGACGCCGACGCCAGGGGCCAGCTGATCGAGAACGTCTACCTGCCGCTGGTGGGCACGCCGCTGCTCGACACGCTCGCGACCTACCTCGAACAGGGCACGTCCCTGGAGGCCACGGCCCGCCTGCTCTTCGTGCACCCGAACACGGTGCGCTACCGTCTACGGAAGATCACCGAGCTGACCGGATACCAGCCCACGGAGGGCCGCTCCGCCTTCACCCTGCAGGTGGGACTCATCCTCGGCCGGCTGTCCGAAATGACTGCGCCCTAGCCTCCTCCTTTAACCTGTACGAAACCACCGCTGTAGGCTTCCTACAAAACTAGGTGGATAAAGTTCGTTCGTATCCTTATCCGTGTAGCGGACTCCTACAGGGCAGGCTGGATTTCGTGCTCGTCATCGTCGCTCCGGGCCAAGGCGCCCAGACCCCAGGCTTCCTGGCTCCATGGCTTGAAATACCGGGTGTGGCTGACCGTATGTCCGCCTGGTCCGACCTGGTCGACCTCGACCTGGTCGCCTACGGCACCACCGCCGACGCGGACGCGATCCGGGACACCGCGGTCGCCCAGCCCCTGCTCGTGGCCGCCGGGCTGGCCGTGGCGGAGGTCCTCGGGGCCTCCCCCGCCGTCGTCGCCGGGCACAGCGTCGGGGAGCTGACCGCCGCCGCCCTGGCCGGGGTCCTCACCCCCGAGCAGGCCCTGACCCTGGTCCGCGAGCGCGGCCAGGCCATGGCCAAGGCCGCCGCGGTGACCGAGACGGGCATGGTCGCCGTCCTCGGCGGCGTCGAGGACGACGTTCTCGCGGCCATCGACAGGCACGGCCTCACCCCGGCCAACATCAACGGCGCCGGGCAGATCGTGGCCGGCGGCACGCTGGCGCAGCTTGAGGCCTTCAAGGCCGAGCCGCCCGCGCGGGCCCGGCTGATCCCGCTCTCGGTCGCCGGCGCCTTCCACACGGTGCACATGGCCACGGCCGTCGACCGCCTGCGCGAGGCCGCCGCCGGCATCACGCCCGGCGACCCGTCCGCCCTCCTGCTGTCCAACGCGGACGGCGCGGTGGTCACCAGCGGCGCCGAGTTCGTGGAGCGCCTGATCAACCAGGTGGCCAACCCGGTCCGCTGGGACGCCTGCATGGCCACGATGGCCGCCCGGGGCGTCACCGCGATGATCGAGCTGCTCCCCGGCGGCACCCTCACCGGCCTGGCCAAGCGCGCGCTGCGCGGCGTGGCCACGGTCGCCCTCAAGACCCCCGACGACCTGGACGCGGCCCGCGGGGTTCTCAGTGGATCGGCCTGACGCCGGCGCGGTGGGCACGACGGCCTGCGGGGCACGGGCGGCCCACGCAGCTAACGAGAAGTGGTGAGCGACGGATGAAGATCATGAATGGCGCGCCGGGCGCGAAGATCCTGGCCTTCGGCCACTACCAGCCATCGAAGATCGTCACCAACGACGATCTGTCGGCCACCATGGAGACCAACGACGAGTGGATCCGCAGCCGCGTCGGCATCCAGGAGCGCCGGATCGCCCCCGAGGGCGAGTCCGAGATCGACCTGGCGGTGCAGGCCGGCGGCAAGGCCCTGGCCGCGAGCGGGCTGTCGGCCGCCGACATCGACCTGGTGATCGTCGCCACCTGTACGCTGGAGACGCAGATCCCCAACGCGGCCGGCCGGGTGGCCACCCGGCTCGGCATCGACGCCCCCGGCGCGTTCGACGTGAACACCGCCTGCTCCGGCTTCTGCTACGCGCTGGCCGTCGCCAACGACGCGATCCGCGCGGGCTCGGCCACCAACGTGCTGGTCATCGGCACCGAGAAGCTCTCCCAGTGGATCGACTGGACCGACCGGGCCACCGCGGTGATCTTCGCTGACGGCGCGGGCGCCGCGGTCGTCGGCCCGTCCGACACCCCTCGCATCGGCCCGGTGGTGTGGGGCAGCGCCGGCGACAAGTCCGACGCGATCATCATCAGGGACCGCGACTCCTTCCTGCACCAGGAAGGCCAGACCGTGTTCCGCTGGGCGACCACCGCGCTCCACCCGGTGGCCAAGGAGATCTGCGAGCGTGCCGGGGTGGACCCCGCCGACCTCGCGGCCTTCGTGCCCCACCAGGCCAACCTGCGCATCATCGAGGCCATCGCGCGTAAGATCGGCGCCGACAACGCCGTCGTCGCCAAGGACATCGTGCTGGCGGGCAACACCTCCGCGGCCTCGATCCCGCTGGCGCTGTCCCGGATGATCGAGCGCGGCGAGGTCCAGTCGGGCGGGCTCGCCCTGCTGCTGGGCTTCGGCGCCGGCCTGACCTATGCCGGTCAGGTCGTCGAGATCCCCTGAGACCTGTACGGTCCCGCCGTACAGAACTCGTACGGCCCGCCGTACGGAAACAGAACTTGCACGGTTCGCCGTGCAGAACAAGAAGAAACCGAATCCAAGGAGAACACGCGACATGGCTCTGACCGAGCAGGAGATCCTCGCTGGTATCGGCAAGATCATCAACGAGATCACCGGCATCCCGGCCTCCGAGGTCAGCCCGGAGAAGAACTTCGTGGACGACCTCGACATCGACTCGCTGTCCATGGTCGAGATCGCCGTCGCCGCCCAGGACGAGTTCGGCGTCGAGATCCCGGACGAGCAGCTCAAGAACCTCAAGACCGTCAAGGACGTCATCAGCTTCATCCAGAGCTGAGAAATCTTTAACCTTCCCGGATTCGACCCGCGATTCACAAGGAGCGCAAGAACGTGAACACAGACCAGGTACGTGTCGTCGTCACCGGGCTCGGCGCGACGACGCCTCTCGGTGGGGACGCCGCCTCGTCCTGGTCGGCGCTTCTCGCCGGTCAGTCCGGGGTCCGCAACCTCACCGAGGACTGGGTCGACTCGGTCCCGGTGAAGTTCGCCGCCGTGGCCGCCGTGGACCCGACCGAGGTGCTGCCCCGGCCGGAGGCACGGCGGCTTGACCGGGCCGAGCAGTTCGCGCTGGTCGCGGCCCGCGAGGCCTGGGCGCACGCCGCGATCGACAAGGTCGACCCGGAGCGCCTGGGCGTGGTCGTGGGCAGCGGGATCGGCGGTATCACCACGATCCTCGCCGCCTACGACACCTTCAAGGAGAAGGGCTGGCAGCGGCTGTCGCCGTACACCGTCCCGATGCTGATGCCGAACGGCGCGGCGGGCTGGATCGGCATCGAGATCGGCGCCCGTGCCGGCGTGCACGCCACCGTGAGCGCCTGCGCCACCGGCGCGGAGTCGATCGGCTACGCCATCGAGATGATCCGCTCCGGACGCGCCGACGTGGTCGTGGCCGGCGGCACCGAGGCCGCCATCCACCCGCTGAACATCGGCTCCTTCGCCGCCATGCGCGCCATGTCCACCCGCAACGACGAGCCCGAGCTCGCCTCGCGGCCGTGGGACAAGAGCCGTGACGGGTTCGTCCTCGGCGAGGGCGCCGGCATCGTCGTGCTGGAGTCGGAGGCGCACGCCCTCGCGCGCGGCGCCAAGATCTACGCCGTCGCCGCCGGTGTCGGCTACTCGGCCGACGCCCACCACATCGCCCAGCCGGAGCCGACCGGCGCCGGGGTCATGCTGGCCATGCGCCGCGCCCTGGAGAACTCCGGTCTCACCGGCCAGGACATCAAGCACGTCAACGCGCACTCCACCTCCACTCCCGCCGGTGACGTGGTGGAGACCATCGCGATCAAGGAGGTCATCGGCGACCACCCGCTGGTCAGCGGCACCAAGTCGATGACCGGCCATCTGCTCGGCGGTGCCGGCGGCATCGAGTCCGTCTTCACCGTCATGGCGCTGCACGAGCGGATCGCGCCCGGCACGATCAATCTCGACGACCTCGACGACGGCGTCGAGGTCGACATCGTGCGCGGCGCGCCGCGCAAGCTGCCCGACGGTCAGATCGCGGCGATCAACAACTCCTTCGGGTTCGGTGGACACGACGTCGCCGTGGCCTTCACCAGCATCTGACAAGGAGCTAGTGATGACTGTGCTCGACAACAGGGTGGTGACCGACGCCTCCGACAAGGAGGCCGGCGATCCCCGTGATCCTCAGGTGCGCCTGGCGGCCCTGCTCGACGAGGGGTCGGTCCGGCTGATCACTCCCGTCGACCGCAGCGGCGTGCTCTCCGCGATGGGCCGCGTCGAGGGCGTGCCCGTGGTGGCGTTCGTCAGCGACGCCCGTGTCCAGGGCGGCGCCATGGGCAGCGAGGGTTGCGAGCACATCGTCCACGCCTACGACGTCGCGGTACGCGAGCGCGTCCCGATCATCGGCGTGTGGCATTCGGGCGGCGCCCGCCTGGCCGAGGGCGTGGAGTCGCTGCACGCGGTCGGCCGCGTGTTCGCGGCGATGACCCGCGCCTCCGGCGTGGTCGCGCAGCTGTCCGTGGTGGTCGGCCCCGCGGCCGGCGGGGCCGCGTACGGCCCGGCGCTGACCGACGTCGTGATCCTGGCCGACGAGGGCCGCATCTTCGTCACCGGCCCCGACGTGGTGCGCAGCGTGACCGGCGAGCAGATCGACATGGCCGCGCTGGGCGGCCCCGAGCCGCACAGCAAGCGCAGCGGCGTCGCGCACATCGTCACCAAGTCGGAGACCGACGCCTACGTCCAGGCCCGGCGCCTGGCGGTGCTCCTGGGCCACCAGGGCCGGGTCCGCACCGAGGTCGAGGAGGTCGACTTCTCCGGCCTGCTGCCGGACAACGTCCGCCGCGCCTACGACGTCAAGCCCCTCGTCAAGGGGCTGCTCGACGAGCCGGGCGTCGAGCTGCACACCAAGTGGGCGCCCAACGTCGTCACCACACTGGGCCGTCTCGGGGGCCGGACCATCGGTGTGATCGCCAACAACCCCATGCGCCTGGGCGGCTGCCTCGACTCGCTGTCGGCGGAGAAGGCCGCCCGGTTCGTCCGGATGTGCGATGCCTTCGGGGTGCCGCTGGTCGTCCTGGTGGACGTCCCCGGCTACCTCCCCGGCGTCGGCCAGGAGCACGACGGCGTGGTCCGCCGCGGCGCCAAGCTCCTGCACGCCTTCGCCGAGGCCTCCGTGCCGCGGATCACGCTGGTGACCCGCAAGGCGTACGGCGGCGCCTACATCGCGATGAACTCCCGCTCGCTGGGTGCCACCAAGGTCTTCGGCTGGCCGACCACCCAGATCGCGGTCATGGGGGCGGTCGCCGCGGTCCGCATCCTCAAGCGCCGCGAGCTCGCGGCCGCGCCCGAGGAGGAGCGCGCGGCCCTGGAGGCCCGGCTCGCCGAGGAGCACGAGATCGTCGCCGGCGGCCTCGACCGGGCCATCGAGCTCGGCGTGGTGGACGAGGTCGTCAAGCCCGAGGAGACCCGCGGCGCCATCGCCAGGGTGCTGGCCCAGGCCACCCCCGCCCGCGGCGCCCACGGCAACATCCCGCTCTGACCTGGTTCGATCCTGACTCGACGGAGCCCCCGCCGGTGCACACCGGCGGGGGCTCCGCGCGCTGTGGGGCACCACCGTGGGGCTCCATGGGCTTGGGGCACCATCGTGGGCCCGCCACGGCGGCGCAGCGGTACCGTGCCGTGTCGTGGTGGGCCATGACCTCCGCCGCGGCCCGTCGCGGTGCCATGGCCGTCCATGACCTCCGCCGCAGCCCGTCGCGGTGCCATGACCTCCGGCGCGGACGGGCGGCCGGGAGCGCGGACGGGGGACAGAGCAGGCGCCACTCTCGTCCCCGTCCGGGCCGGGTCCGCCCACCTCCCGATCAGAGGGTCCGTCCTTCCGGCCGGAGGCGATCGCCTGGTCAGACCGCGGCGTGCAGCCAGCGGACCGGGGCGCCCTCACCGGCGTAACGGAACGACTCAAGCTCGGCGTCCCACTGCTTGCCGAGCAGGCGGTCGAGCTCCTCCTCCAGCACCACACGGCCCTGGCGCGCCGCCAGCATCGCCGAGCGCAGCCGGTCTTCGGGCACCAGGATGTCGCCCGAGGCCCCGATCACCGCCGTGAAGGCGCCGAGAGACGGGGTGTAGGCGTGACGGGACCCGTCGGCACCCGGCGAGGCGTCCTCGGTGATCTCGAAGCGGATCCGCTGCCAGCCCATCAACGACGAGGTGATGGCCGCCGCGGTCCCCTGACGGGCCTCCCACTCGGCCTGTGCGCGCACGTGACCGGGCGCGGCGGGCTGCGGAGTCCAGGTCAGGTCTACGGGCACGCCAAGGACACCCGCGACCGCCCATTCGATATGAGGGCACAGCGCAGGCTGAGCTGAGTGGACGTAAAGCACGCCACGAGCAGACACCGGACCTCCCGTTTCGTACGAGGTGCGCCTTCCCCAACGGCCTCGTCCCAGGATGATCACAAGTGACTGAAGGAGAGACTACCGTCGGTTGTGACGTCGCACCAGAGGGGGGTCATACCGAGATGTTGTGCCACGGGCGCCCGGCTCGGGGCATCCTCGGAGAGGAGAAGACCCAGCGACAGGGCGATCGCCCCCGGAGGAGCGGATGGACACCGACATCGAGCGGGTGGAGCCCGTGCCCGGAGCGCCCGCGCTGATCAGGCCCGGCCAGCTGCTGACCGACGCCTCGGGGATGGCGGCGGTCTCCCGGTGGACCGCCGCGGCGGCCGAGGCCGACGGGGTCTTCCGCATCCGGCTCTCACCCGGCGTGGACGTCTGCGACCTGGTGGCGGCGGTCCGCGACCGGGGGCACCCCGCCTCCCCCAACCACGTCCTGGTCGGCCAGCCGCTCTTCTTCGGCGGCCCGGCCTCCCGCCCCTTCCCGGCCACCCCGCTCTCCCCGCCCGGCGCGCCCGAGGCGGCCGCGGACGCCGTGACCGTGGCCATACCCGACACCGGCCTGACCGCGCACCCCTGGTGGCGGGAGCACCCCTGGTTCCTGCGGCAGCGGCGCGAGGCCGCCGAGCCGCCCGACTCCGACGGCGACGGTGAGCTGGACGCCCAGGCGGGGCACGGCACCTTCATCGCGGGGCTGGTCCTGCGCTCGGCCCCGGGCGCGTGGCTGCGCCCGCTACGGGTGCTGGACGGGCGCGGCGTCGGGGACGAGGCGGGGCTGCTGCGCGTCCTGGCCCGGCTGAGGGCCGAGCCGCCCCAGGTGCTCAACCTCTCCTTCGGCGGCCACACCTTCGACGACCGCCCCTCCCCGCTGGTGGAGGCCGCGCTGGCGGGCCTGGCGGGCACCGCCGTGGTCGCCTGCGCCGGCAACACGGCCTCCGACCGGCCGTTCTGGCCCGCGGCGCTGCCCCAGGTGATCGCCGTCGGCGCGCTGGACGCGGCAGAGGAGGCCGCGGCCCCCTTCTCGGCGCACGGCCCCTGGGTGGACGCCTGCACCCGGGGCGAGTGGCTGACCAGCTCCTTCCTCGATCACGGAGCGTTCCGCGGCTACGCGCGCTGGAGCGGGACCTCCTTCGCCGCGGCCGTGGTCAGCGGGGCGATCGCGGCGGCGGTCCGGGACCGGACCCCGCAGGAGGCCGCGGCCCACGTCCTCGATCCCCGGCGAACCCGACAAATCCCCGAACTGGGCGCCGTCGTGCCCGCCCCAAGGTAAAGTCTCACCCAAAGTCGTCGCACGGACACTCAGAGTGTCCGTCGTGGCCTTGGAGGCGCCCGTGAGTGACCAGCACGCGATCGACGCCGCGCTGGCAGGCGACCAGGCGGCATGGGACGCGCTGGTCAACCGGTTCTCGGGGCCGCTGTGGTCGGCCGTGCGCGCCTACGACCTGAGCGCGGCGGATGCGGCCGACGCGGTGCAGGGGGCGTGGCTGCGGCTCGTCGAGAGCCTGCACACCATCCGTGACCCGGACCGGATCGGCCCCTGGCTGTTCACCACGGCCAAGCGCGAGGCCGCCCTCCTGAGCAGGCGGAACCGGGGCGAACGGCTGATCGCCGACCCGGCCGACGCCGAGCACGCCCGCTCCGATCCGGCACTGGCCGAGCACCTCCACCCCGATCCGGCGGTGGCGGTGCTGACCGCCGACGAGGGCCGCAGGCTGTGGCGGGCCGTCGAGGAGATGCACGAGCCCTGCCGCTCACTGTTCCGGCTGATGGCCACCTCGCCCGAGGCGGGCGTCCACCAGCTCGCCGGCCGCCTGGGCATGCCCAGGGGCAGTTACGGCCCCACCCGGGGCCGCTGCCTGAACCGGCTACGCACCATGCTCACCGCCCAGGAGGCGACACCGTGACCCGACATCCCCCCACGATCGACGATGAGTCCCTCATCGCCGCGCTCCGCCTGACGGCCGGCCACGACCCCGTGCCCGCCCACGTCTCCGCCGCCGCCCGCGCGGTCTTCGGCCTGCGGCTGCCCGGCGCCGCCACGGCCCGGCCGGTGCCCACGCCCGCTCCGCTGGGCGTCCGGTCCGCCGACGAGGCGCGGCTGCTCCGGTTCACCGCCGCCGAGCTGACGGTCGACCTGGAGGTCACCGCCATGGACGGCCTGGTGGACCTGGCCGGGCAGGTGTCCCCGTGCCCGGAGGCCGGCACCCGGGTGGAGGTGCGCACCCTGCACCTCACCGAGTCGCGTGAGCTCTCCCCGACGGGCCAGTTCGCCGTGACGGGCCTGCCCCCGGGCTGGTTCAGCGTGGTGTGCCACCGGCCGGAGCACTCCCCCGTGGCCACCAGCTGGACCCGGATCCGCCCGTAGGTGACCGCCGACGACGCGCTCGCCGCCGCCGAGCAGGCGCTGGACCTGTCGGGCAGGGCCCCGGAACGGGCCCGGGCGCTGGCGCACAGCGTGCTACGCCGCGTGGCGGCCTCCGACCCCCGTGACGAGGCCGCGGCGGTCGCCCACCGGGCGCTGGCGGTGGCCGCACGCGAGCTGGGTGACCTGCCGCTGGCCGAGGAGCATCTGCGCCAGGCCGTGGACGTCGCGCTCGGCGCGGGGCTGCCGCACCGGGCCGCCCAGGCGCGCCTGTCGCTGGTCCACGTCCGCACCGAGCTCGGCCATCCCCGGCAGGCGCTGGCCATCGCCGACTCCGCCGAGCCGCATCTCACCCCGGTCGAGGTGGCCAGGCTCGGCGTCCACCGGGCGGTGGCGCTGAGCCGTCTCGGCCGCTACGCCGAAGCCGTCGGCCACTGCGACCGCGCCCTGGACTCCCTCGGCGGCGACGTCAGGTTCCTGGCCGGGGCGGTGCTGAACCGGGGGCTGGCCCGGGTGTTCCTGGGTGAGTTCGAGGCGGCCGAGGCCGACCTGACCCGGTGCGCGGAGCTCGCGAAGGGCGCGGGCCTGGACCACGTGCTCGCGCTCGCCGAGGGCAACCTGCCGTTCCTGGCCGCGCGGCGCGGCGACCTGCCGGCCGCGTTCACCGCCTACTCCCGCGCGGAGAACAGCCTGTCCGGCTACCCGGAGCGGCTGGCCACGATGCGCTGTGACCTGGCCGAGGCGCTGATCGCCGCCCATCTGCCAGGTGAGGCCCGGGCGCTGCTCGACCTGGCGGTGCCGGAGCTGGCCGCGGCGGGGGCGAACGTCGCCCTGGCCGAGGCCCGCCTCCTGCTCGCCCGGGCCGAGCTGCGCACCGGCGACCCGCACCGCGCCCGGCAGAGCGCGGAGCGGGCCGCGGCCGATCTGGCCGCGCAGGGCCGGACGGTCCTGGCACCGCTGGCCACCGAGATCCTCCTGCGCGCCCGGCTCATGCTCGGCCCGCCCGGCGCGGAGCTGCTGGCCGAGATGCTCGCCTGCGCCGCCGGCCTCGACGCCGCGGGCCACCGGCATCTCTCCAGGGCGCTCAGGCTCACCTCCGCCGAGGTCGCGCTCCGGCTCGATGACCGTCCGGCCGCCGGCGAGCAGCTCGCCCGGCTCGTCTCGGCCGGCCCGGACCTGGTCTCCCGGCAGGCTACGGCGCTGCGGCGGGCGCTGGCGGGCGACCGGCGCGGGGCCTTCGCCGCGGTCCGGGCCGGGCTGGCGGAGGTGGGCGCCGGGGTGACGGCCTTCGGAGACCCGATGGTGCGCGCCCATGCCGTCAGGACCGGCGAGCCGCTGGCCGGGCTCGGGCTGGCGCTGGCCCTGGAGACCGGGCGGGGCCGTACGGTCCTGGCCTGGGCGGAGCGGTGGCGGGCGGTCGCCGGGGGCGCCGGGCGGCCCGTCGCGCCCGGCGTGGCGGAGCTGCGCGCCGCGCTCGGGGAGGCGGCGCTGGTGGAATACGTCCGTCACGCCGGTGAGCTGGTCGCCGTCGCGGTCACCCCGGACCGCGTCGTGCTGCGCCACCTCGGTCCCTTCGCCGCGGTCGCCGAGGCCACCGTCAGGATCCGGTACGGCCTGCGCCGGACGCATCTGCTCGACGGGCGGGCGCCGGAGCTGGCCGGGGAGGCGGCGCTGCTGGAGCGGCTGCTCCTCGGCCCGCTACGCGGCCGGCTGGGTGACCGGCCGCTGGTGATCGTGCCGACCGGGCCGTTGCACACCCTGCCCTGGCCGATCCTGCCGATGAACGCCGACCGCCCGGTGACCGTGACCTCCGGCGCCGCCGCCTGGCTGGCCGGCCACCGGATGCGGGCCGTACGCGACGGGGGGATCGTGGCGGTCGCCGGCCCCGGACTGCGGTGCGCGGAGGCGGAGGCGGACATGGTCGGCGGCTGCCACCCGGGGGCCGGTCGGGTCACGGCGCTGCGGGCGGAGGTGATGGCGGCGCTGGAGCGGGCCGAGGTGGCGCACCTGGCCGCGCACGGGATGTTCTCCCCGCGCAGCCCGCTGCTGTCCAGCCTCGACCTCGACGACGGCCCCCTGATGGCCTACGACCTGTTACGGCTGCGCACGCCACCGCGGCTGGTGGTGCTGTCGGCGTGCGAGGCGGGCATGGCGCACGCTCCGGCCGACGGGGCGCCGCTGGGGCTGGCGGGCGCCTTCCTGTCGCTGGGGTCGCAGTGCGTGGTGGCCAGTCTGGTCCCGGTGCGCGATGAGGAGACCCTGACGCTGATGACGGTCTTCCACGAGCTGCTGGCCGCCGGCCACCCGCCCGCCCGGGCGCTGGCGGCGGCGGGCGGGAAGACCGGAGTGGCCGGCTTCGTCTGCTTCGGGTATGGAGATCAGCCGGTGGCCACCGGCCGCGAGGGGTCGGCCACCCAGTTGGACCAGGATCCGACGTAGAGGGCGGCGGGGATGCCCGCCACCTCCAGGGCCAGCACCTGGTGGGCCGCCGTCACGCCGGAGCCGCAGTAGGCGCCGACCCGCACGCCGGGGACGGCGCCGAGAGTGTTGAAGCGCTCGCGCAGGAAGTCGGGCTGGTGGAAACGGCCCGACGGGTCGACGTTCTCACCGGTGGGAGCGCTGACCGCGCCGGGGATGTGCCCGGCGACGGGGTCGATCGGCTCGACCTCGCCCCGATACCGTTCGGCGGCGCGGGCGTCGAGGAGGACCCCGTCGGAGGCGAGCTCCAGGGCCTGCTCGGCGTCGAGCACGGGCATCCCGCCCGGGCGTGCGACGAAGTCACCGGGCGGGGCGGTCTCCTCCCCCTCGGAGACGGGCAGTCCCGCGGCGGTCCACGCGCGCAGTCCGCCGTCGAGGACCCGGACGTCGGGGTGGCCGAAGTGGCGCAGCGCCCACCAGGCCCGGGCGGCGGCGGTGGAGTCGGCCCCGTCATAGACGACGACGGTCCGGGAGCCGGACACGCCCAGGCGGCGCATGGCCTCCTGGAACCGCTCGGCGGAGGGCAGCGGGTGACGGCCCGCCGGCCCCGGCGCGGCGGCGAGGTCGGCGTCGAGGTCGCAGAAGACGGCGCCGGGGACGTGCCCCTCGCGGTAGGAGTCGACGTCGGGTGGCCCGCCGAACTTCCAGCGCACGTCCAGGACCGTCACCTCGGCCAGATCGGCCAGGTCGGCAGGGGTGATCAGCGGGGTCATCGGGTGCTTACCTCCAGCAGAGGAACGTGCTGCTCGGCGGGTGTCAGGGAGCCGTGGCAGCCGGTGAACGACGCCTCGAGCGGCTCGGCGACCGAGGCGACGATAGCGCAGTCGGTGTAGGGGACGGCGAGGACGTCGCCGATCCGGGGCAGCCATTCGGAACGCACCCGCGGCCCGAACCACCCCGACTCGACCGCCTCCTCGCGGGAGACCACCCACGCCTTACCTGCCAGGATGTCACGCCAGGCACCGAGCACGGCCGCCGCCGCGCCCGGACCGGCGTAGACGTGCCGGGCCCGGGAGTCGCCGCCGAGCAGGGCGACACCCGCACGCAGCTCGGGGACGGCGTCCACGTCGATCCGCTCGGTGATGTTGACCATGCCGTGGTCGGCCGTGACGTACATCGCCGAGCCGGGCGGGAGCGCGTCCGCCAGCCGCTCGGCCATCCGGTCGACCAGGGCGAGCTGCTCCAGCCACTGCGGGGTGCCCCAACCGGTCAGGTGGCCCATGGCGTCGAGATCGCCGTAGTAGACCGTGACGTGGGAGCGGGGCTCGGCCAGGGCCCGGCGGACGCCCTCGATCCGGTCGTCGACCGCGTCGGCGCCGACGAAGTTCACGCCGCGGTAGACGGCCCGGTTGAAGGCGGTGGGCTCGAACTTCGAAGGGGCGACGTAGCCGACGGCGATCCCGGCCGCCGCGGCGCGCTCGTAGACCGTCGGGGTGGGCTGCCACTCGTCGGGAGGGACCAGCGGGCCCGGGGCGGTCCAGCGCAGGCAGTTGAGCAGGTAGCCCGCGCCGGGCACGGCGAGCTGGTAGCCGAGCATGCCGTGCTCGCCCGGCGGCAGGCCGGTGCCCAGCGTGCCCAGGCTGGTCGCGGTGGTGGCGGGGAAGCCCGCGGTGAGCACCCGGCCGGTCCGGGCCGACAGGAACGGGGCCGTCTCAGGATGGGCCCGGAGCAGCTCGGCCCCCAGGCCGTCGACGAGGAAGACCAGGACGCGCCCGGCCGGCGCGAGCCCCAGCGGGTTGCCCTCCCCCATTCCCAGGGCCGCCAGGAGGGAGGAGGACAGGTCGGCGAGCGAGGCCGCGCCGTAGGCGGGCACCAGGGGGTTCATGAGGCGGCGCGCGCGGTGGCCTCCGACAGCGCCTTGGCGAAGGCCAGCACGTGCGAGACGGCCTCGGGCCCGTCCGCCGCCTCGCTCACCCGCAGGGAGAGGTCGTCGGCCGTGATGGCGCCGGTGTAGCCGTGGTCGGCCTCGCAGTTCTCGTCGCCGCAGGTGGCAGGCTCCAGGTCGACGTGGGAGATGGCCCCCCAGCCGATGGTGAGCGTGACCTCGGTGGGCGGCACGCCGGGCACGTAGGAGGCGGGGTCGGGGACGACCCGGGTGACGGCCACCGACTGGATGCGGCTGAGCCGTACGGCCTCGGTGGTCGTGGAGGCGTGGGAGGCCGAGACCCCTTCCACCGGCGGGTGCTCGTCGGTGTGGCAGACGAGCAGCCGGGTGGGTGAGAGCACCAGGACGGTGACGTGCCGGCGCACCTCCATGGCCGGGTCGAAGGTGGCCTCGTGATGGACCACGTAGGCGCCCACCTGCTCCTTGCCCAAAGCGGATTCGACCGCGTCGGCGACCAGGTCGGGATAGTAGCCACTGCGGTCGATGGCGTCGCGCAGGCCGGCGGCCGAGAGTCGGGTTTCCCTCATGGGTCCATCCTGCCCTGTCCGGGGCAGCGCTTTCACCCTGTGCGCACGCGGTTCGGCCATCGGCGCAAATCGTGACCCGGCGCGCCGTGGCCCTTTTACGCGCCACCGGCATTCAATTCAAATTTCCGTGGTCAATTGTCGTTCTCCGGCCACCCTGGCGCTTTTCACCACTCCCCGGCCGCCCGAGTGCTTTTCACCACGCCCCGGGCGCCTTTCATCACGGCCCGGCGCCTTTCATCGCGTCCAGGCCGGCGCCGGGGCGTGTCCGGCCGGGGCGGCGTCAGCCGAGACGGCGCGGCCCGCCGTCGAGCCGCGGCCCCACCGGGCTGCTCAGCACCGCGCGCGCCCCCAGCACGATCACCTCGGCCTCCCCGACCAGCACCGGGTCGAGATCGAGCCTGGCCACCTCGGGAAGGTCGTCGGCCAGCCGTCCGACCCGGACCAGCAGGTCCTCCAGCGCCTCGACCGCCACCGGCGGGTAGCCGTACTCGCCGAAGAGCAAGGGCGCCGCGCGCGGTGCCCTGACCAGGGCCGCCGCGTCCTCACGCGTCAGCGGGGCGAGCCGGTAGACCTCATCGCGCAACAGCCGCGCGGTGACCTCGCCGAGCCCGAAGGAGACGACCGACCCGAACGCGGAGTCCTCGACGACGCCGACCACCGTCGGCACCGCGGGCTGCGGGACCATCCGCTGCACCGCGAGCACGGCGTCGGAGCCGAGCTGCTCCCGCAGGCCGGCGAAGGCCTCCCGGACCCCGTCGGGGCCGGACAGCCCCAGACGCACCGTGCCCGCGCGTTTGGCCGCCTCGGGATCGGCGGCCTTCAGCACCACCGGCCAGCCCAGCCGCCCGGCCGCCTCGACGGCCTCCTCAGGCGAGCCCACCACCTCCGCGGGCCACACGGTCAGCCCGTAGCAGGCGAGCAGCTCCGAAGCCTCGATCTCGGCCGGCTCCTCCCCCAATCCGGACAGCACCAGCCGCCGTGCCGCGGCGGTGTCGACGCCCTCGATCTCCTCCTGGAGGCCGGCGGGCTGCTTGAGCCAGTGCGCGTGCCGTACGACATGGGCCAGCGCGCGGACCGCCTCCTCCGGCGCCGGGTAGGACGGGATCGACCCGCGCTCGGGGACGGCGCCGACCCGCAGCTCCGGCAGCATGCCGATCCTGCCCTCGAAGGTGGCCAGCACCGGCTTGCCGCAGTCGTGGGAGACCCGCAGCAGCTCGGCGGCGACCTCGTCGGCCCCTCCGGGGATGGGCGGCATGTAGATCGCGACCACCGCGTCCACGCCCGGGATCAGCGAGGCCAGGGCCGTGCCGAACTCGGCGGCCCCCGCCCGCGCGCCGAGGTTGACCGGCGTGCCGGGCTCCAGCCCGGCCCGCACGCAGGCGTCGGCCGCGAGCAGCGCCAGCGCGTCGGAGTTGCTCACCAGGCCGACCCGGGGCCCCGCGGGCAGCGGCTGGTAGGCCAGGAGCTGCGCCACGTCGAACTGCTGGATCAGGTCGTCGACCCGGACCACCCCGGCCTGCTCGAACAGCGAGCTCAACACGGTGTCGGGCAGGCCGAGCACGGGCGCGGCGTGGCCGGTGGGCACGCCCTGGGTGGTGCCGCCGCTCTTGACCACCACGATCGGCTTGCGCCGGGAGATCCGCCTGGCCAGGCGGGCGAACTTGCGGGGGTTTCCCAGCGACTCCAGGTAGAGCAGGATCACGTCGGTCTGCGGGTCCTCCTCCCAGTATTGGAGCAGGTCGTTGCCCGAGACGTCGGCGCGGTTGCCCGCCGACACGAACGAGGAGATGCCCATGCCGCGCTGGGCCACCCGCTGCAGCAGGGCGGTGCCCAGGGCGCCGGACTGGCTGAAGAACCCGACCCGGCCCCGCCCGGGGATGGTCGCGGCGAGCGTGGCGTTCAGCCGGACCGCCGGATCGGTGTTGGCGACGCCGAGGCAGTTGGGGCCGACGACGCGCAGGCCGTAGGCGTGGGCGATGCGGACCAGCTCATCCTGCCTGGCCCGCCCCTCGGGGCCGGTCTCGCCGAACCCGGAGGAGACCACGATCAGCCCGCGCACGCCTTTCTCCGCGCACTCCTTCACCACCTCGATCACCCCGTCGGCGGGTACGGCCAGCACGGCGAGGTCGACCTCTCCGTCGATGGCCGTCACGCTCGGGTAGGCCCGCACCCCGGCGACGGCCCGCGCCTCGCGGTGCACCGGGTAGACCGGGCCGGTGAAGTCCGCGCCGAGCAGGTTGCGCAGGACGGTCTGGCCGACGCCGCCCGGCTCGCGGCCCGCGCCGACGACCGCCACCGAACCCGGGGAGAGCAGCCGCTCGATCGAGCGGGACTCGGCCCGGTGCTCGCGGGAGGCGGTCACCTCCTGGGCGGTCTCGGTCGGGGTGAGGTCGAGGGTCATCCGGACCACGCCGTCGGCGAAGCGGCTCTGCGCGGTGTAGCCCACCTGCTTGAGCACCGCCATCATCTTCTGGTTGGCCGGCAGCACGTCGGCGACGAAGCGGGCGATCCCCCGCTCCCGGGCGGTCGCGGCCAGATGCTCCAGCAGCACCGAGGCGACCCCCCGCCCCTGGTGGGCGTCCTCGACGAGGAAGGCGACCTCCGCCTCTCCCGGCTCGATCCGGTCATAGCGGATCACCGCCACCATCTCCGTGCCGATCGTCGCGATCAGCGCGACGCGGTCCACGTAGTCGACGTTGGTGAACCGGGTGATCTCACGGTCCGACAGCCGGGGCCGGGGGCCGAAGAACCGGAAGTAGATCGACTCCTCGGACAGCCTGGAGTAGAAGGAGCGCAACCGGTCGGCGTCGGCGGGCCGGATCGGGCGCACATGGGCGGTACCGCCGTCCGACAGGACGACGTCCGCCTCCCAGTGAGCGGGATACTGAGAAACCTCCACAGTCCCGAGAGTAAACGTGGATCCCACATGACGGACAGGCCGGGCATGTTCCCACAACGCTTGTGCATCGACTACGGTCCCGTGTCCGGTCCGGACCCCATACGCTGGCCTGAAGCTGTTAAGTTTTTCGCGGCTAGAGGCACGTCGGCATCGAAGGCAGCAAGGTGGTGACATCATGACGCGGGTGGTCGTGGTGGGCGATCTCATGACCGACGCGGTCGCACGGGCTCGCTACCCGTTGGCCAGGGCCAGCGACACACCGGCGATCGTCACCATGCACGGCGGGGGTTCGGGCGCCAACATCGCCTCCTGGCTCGCCGTCGAGGGCGCCGAGGTGGCCTTCATCGGGCGTCGCGGCGCCGACATCACCGGGCGCAACCGCGACATGGAGCTGATGGGTTACGGCGTCGACGCCCGCCTCGTCATGGACCCCGAGCGGCCGACCGGCACCTGTGTGGTGCTCGTCACGCACAAGGGCGAGCGCACCATGCTCTCCGACCCGGGGGCGAACGCCGCCCTGTCGCCCGAGGACCTGCCCCGCGACCTGTTCACCCAGGGCGGTCACCTGCACCTGTCGGGCTACACCCTGATCAACGAGGGCTCCCGTGAGGCCGGCCTCGCCTCCCTGGAGATGGCCCGCCGCGCCGGGATGTCCGTCTCGGTCGACTGCTCCTCCTCCGCCCCCCTGGAGCGGACCGGGGCCGAGCCGTTCCTCGAATGGACCCAGAACGCCAAGCTGCTGTTCGCCAACGCCGACCAGGCCAAGGTGCTGACCGGCCGTGACGAGCCCGCCGCCGCCGCGAAGGTGCTCACCGCCTGGTTCCCCCAGGTCGTGGTCAAGCTCAACGACGAGGGCGCGCTGTGGTATACCAACAGCCGCACCGAGCCGGTCAAGGTGCCCGCCGAGACCGTGGAGCGCGTGGTCGACGGCACCGGCGCCGGTGACGCCTTCACCGCCGGCTTCCTGCCGGCCTGGCTGGAGGGCAAGCCCCCCGCCGACGCCCTCGCCTCCGGCTGCCGCCTGGCCTCCAGGGCCATCTCCCACCTGGGCGCCCGCCCCCGCCTCTGACTCCGTACGGCCCGCCGTGGCGGGAGCCGTCCTGCCCCGGTAGGGCACGACCGGCAGGACGCCCCCCGCCCCGGGCAGGGGCGGCGCCGGGCCGCCCGCGAAGGCCGGACACCGATGTGAAGTCCCTGGTCGCAGGGGCGCGGACGGCTCTTGACACGATCGGAGTCAACGGGACGCAGTCAGCCCGCGGCGCCGGTCCGACCGGCCCGAGCTGGCACCGGTGAGGGATGTGAGCAGGATGGACGTTCACCTGGTCGGCAACGAGGGGGTCGAGGAACGTCCCGTCGAAGAACTGGCGGCGCTGCTCGACCGTGAGGACGTCCTGGTCTGGGTGGACATCCCCGGCTGCGACCAGGAGGCCGCGCGCGTGCTGTCGGAGGTGTTCGGCTTCCATCCGATGGCGGTCCGGGACTGCGTCGGGCGTAACCGTGTGCCCAAGGTGCACGTCTACCCGGACCACACGTTCGTCGTCCTGCACGCCCCCGCACGGGGCGAGCGCGGCCACGTGCACTACATCGAGCTCGACCAGTTCATCGGCCGGAACTACGTGGTGACCGTCCACGGACCGATCAACCCGGCGGTCGACCCGGGGATCGCCCTGCGTGAGACCCGCGCGGTGCTCACCCGGATCGTGGCCGGGCGCCTGCGCCCCGCCACGCCGTCCGAACTGTCGTACGCGATCGTCTCCGCCCTGATCCGCAACCAGGAGGACTACGTGGAGACGGTGACGAGCGACGTGTGGCGGCTGGAGCAGCGGGTCACGGGCGGACGGGTCGGCGATCCCGAGGAGTTCCTCAACGAGCTGTTCCGTGCCCGCCACGGCCTGCTCGCCGTGCGCACCATGGGCGCGCTGGGCGGCGCGATCTACGGGAGGATGACCAACCTCACCCGTGTCTCCCCCGAAGGACGACGGCTGGTGGTCGACATCGCCGACCAGTTCGACCGGATCCGCAGCCTGGCCGACGGCGAGAGGGAGTATCTCCAAGGGGTGATCGAGTTCTACCAGACCACCCTCACCATCAAGGCCGCGCTGGTCGGCCAGGCGCAGAACGCGGAGGTCAAGCGCCTGACCGAGGCCAGCTACACCCAGAACGAAGAGATCAAGAAGATCTCCGCGTGGGCGGCGATCTTCTTCGCCCCCACTCTCATCGGCACCGTGTACGGCATGAACTTCGTCCACATGCCGGAGCTGCACTGGATCGCCGGCTACCCGTTGGCGCTGGTCCTGATGGTGCTGGGATCCGCCGTGCTCTACGTGGTGTTCAGGCGGCGGGGGTGGCTGTGACCGCCGTGGACCGGGGAGGCGCCGCGCTCGGGGGTCTCCCACCCGCCGGCCGCGCCACCGGCGTGCCCGGGCAGCACGCCTAGCTCGTCACCGCGAGGGCGAGCGGCAGCACCGCGGGGGCCCCGGCGTGACGGATCATGGCGGCGCCGAGCGTCATGCTCCAGCCGGTGTCGACGCGGTCGTCGACCAGCAGGACCGGGCCGCCCGCCCCGGCGATGGCGGCACCGAGCGCCGAGGGCATGGCGAGCGTGCCGCGGACGGCCTGGACCCGCTGCGCGCTGTTGAACTGGCGGCCGGGCGGGCCCGAGCGGTATCCGAGGTCGCCCAGATAGGACAGGCGGCCGACCTGGGCCAGCCGCTCGGCCAGGCTGCGGACCAGCTTGGGACGGGCGGCGGAGGGCATCGCGACCACCGCGACCGGGCGCTGGGCCCACTCCCACGACGACAGCACCTTGACCATCGCGGCGAAGACGTCGTCGGGCACCGGGCCGTCGGGGGCGCCGTCGGCGAGGAGGCCGCGCAGGCGGTTGCCCCAGCCGATGTCGGTCAGCCGCCCCAGGGCGCGGCCGGGCTCGGCGCCCAGCTCGGGCTTGATCCGGCCCTTGAGGTCGGTCAGCCCGGTCGGCCACTGCCTGCGCGCCTCGATCTCCACCCCGGGCCGCCGCAGGCTCTCGGCGGCGTGCTCCACCGCCCGCGCCTCGACCTCGGGCGAGCGGTGGGCGCCCGTGCAGTTGTCGCAGCGCCCGCACGGGGTGGCGGTGTCGTCGTCCAGGCGGCGGCGCAGGAACATCTCCCGGCACTCGGCGGTGTCGAGATAGTCGAGCATGGCCCGCTGCTCGGCCTCGCGCTCGGCGGCGACCCGGGCATAGCGGTCGGCGTCGTAGCCCCAGGTCTCGCCGGTGGCCTCCCAGCCGCCCTTGACCCGGCGCACCGCGCCGTCCACGTCGAGCACCTTGAGCATGGTCTCCAGCCGGGTGCGGCTGAGGTCCACCCTGTTCTCCAGCGCGGCCGTGGACAGCACGCCCCCCTCTTCGAGGGCGGCGAGCACGGTCCGCACGACCGGCTCGGGCGGGAAGGCCAGCGAGGCGAAGTAGGCCCAGATCTCCCGGTCTTCGGCGCCGGGCAGCAGGATCACCTCGGCCCGCTCGACCCCGCGCCCCGCCCGGCCGACCTGCTGGTAGTAGGCCACCGGCGACGGCGGCGCGCCGACGTGGACGACGAAGCCGAGATCGGGCTTGTCGTATCCCATGCCCAGCGCGGAGGTGGCGACCAGCGCCTTGATCTTGTTGTCGAGCAGGGCCTGCTCGGCGGCGAGCCGCTCGGCCTGCTCGGTCTGCCCGGAGTAGGCCGCCACCTCGTGCCCCTGCTCGCGCAGATAGGCGGCGATCTCCTGGGCGGCGGCGACGGTGAGGGTGTAGACGATCCCGGAGCCGGGCAGCTCGTGCAGGGTCCGGGCGAGCCAGGCCAGGCGCTGCTCGGCGCCGTGCAGCCGGACGACCCCCAGGTGGAGGCTCTCGCGCTCCAGCGCCCCGCGCAGGACGAGTGTCTCCTCGCCCATCTGCTCGGCGACGTCGCGGGTGACCCGGGCGTTGGCCGTGGCGGTGGTGGCCAGGATCGGCACGCCCTCGGGCAGCTCCTCGAACATGGTGCGCAGCCGCCGGTAGTCGGGGCGGAAGTCGTGGCCCCAGTCGGAGATGCAGTGCGCCTCGTCGACCACGACCAGGCCCGCGCTCTCGGCCAGCTCGGGCAGGACCTGGTCACGGAAGTCGGGGTTGTTGAGCCGCTCGGGGCTGACCAGCAGCACGTCGACCATGCCCTCGGCGACCTGGCCGTAGATCTGCTCCCACTCCTCGGGGTTGGCCGAGTTGATCGTGACCGCGTTGATCCCGGCCCGCTCGGCGGCGGCGATCTGGTTGCGCATCAGCGCCAGCAGCGGCGACACGATGACGGTCGGCCCCTCGCCCAGCTCGCGCAGGAGCGCGGTGGCGATGAAGTAGACCGCCGACTTGCCCCAGCCGGTCCGCTGCACCACGAGCACCCTGCGGCGGTCCATGACCAGCGCCTTGATGGCCGCCCACTGGTCCTCGCGCAGCCGGGCGTGCTCGCCCGCCAGGGCCCGCAGCCGCCCCTCGGCCTCTTCGCGCAGCATCTGCTCTTCGCTCACCGGTCATTGGTACCAGGTCCCGGTGACTGTTTCACTCCGGTACGGCCCGCGGGCCGTACCGGATCACGTGCCGGCGCCCGCCCGCGGCCGGTCCCGCGCCCCCGCCGGTGGGCCGGTCAGCGGTCCAGGTGCTCCGGGAAGGCGTTGATGGTCACCCGGTGCATGCGGCGGCGCTCGGTGTAGTCGGCCACCGCGTAGTGCTGGGTGCTGCGGTTGTCCCAGAAGGCCAGGGTGCCCGGCCGCCAGTTGAGCCGGACCTGGTACTCGGGTGAGCGGATGTGGTCGATCAGATACGGCAGCAGCGCCTCGTTCTCCCGGTCGGACAGCTGTACCAGCCTGGTGGTGGAGGAGCGGTTGACGAACAGCGCCTTGCGCCCGGTCTCGGCGTGGACCCGGACCACGGGACGCTCGATCGGCGGCCACTTGGCCTGGATCTCGGCCAGGTCGAAGTCATGGCCCTTGGAGATGGCCTTCTTCATCGAGGCCGTGATGTCGTGGATCGCGGTGAGCTCGTCGCAGAGCCGCTGGATGGGCGGCGAGAGCGTCTCGTAGGCCAGATAGGTGTTGGCGAACAGGGTGTCGCCGCCGACGCTGGGGAGCTGCACGCAGCGCAGCAGCGAGCCCATCGGCGGGACCGGCTCGAAGGTGTTGTCGCTGTGCCACTCGTCGCCGCCCTCCCCCTTGGGATCGGTCTGGTCGAGGATGTGGATCGGGGTGCCGCTGTCCTTCTTGAAGGCCGGGTGGTTGATGGAGCCGAAGTTCTCGGCGAAGCGGATGTGCTCCTCGTCATTGATGTGCTGGTCGCGGAAGAAGAGGACCTTGTGCTCCAGCCAGCCCCGGCGGATCTCCTGGACCTCGCCCTCCGACAGTGGCTTGCGCAGGTCGACACCGCTCACCTCGGCGCCGATGTGCCTGGTGACGGGCCTGAACTCGATCATCTTGTGGACGCCCCTCCGTTGTGGCCGCATGTCGATCACAGGGGCCGCAGCCCCTTGCTCCGAGCGTCGCCCGACCGCGCCTATCAAGCAACCGCTTGGTCAAGCATATGCTCCGCCCGGGCCGGGGAGAAGGCGCCGGGGATCACTCCCGCCCGGGCCGGACGGACCGGCCGGGAGCGGCCGGGCGGCCCCGGCGGGAGCGGCCGGACGGACCGGACGTGAACGGGCGGCCGTTCCCGGCGGGAGCGGGCGGACCGGCCACGCTCGCCACCGTGGTTTGATGCATCTCATATGGACGTCACAACGTGGTACCTCGAACAGACCTCGCGTTCCGACCTGCTCCCCGCGAAGCCGCCGGCGATCGAGGTCGACATCGTGCGCGCCGAGGTCGCCTCCCCCGAGTTCAGCCGCTTCCTGAACACGGCCGTGGGCGGCGACTGGCACTGGACCGACCGGCTGCCGTGGACCTGGCAGCAGTGGGCCGACTGGCTGGAGCGCGGCGTGGAGACCTGGGTGGCCTATCACCGCGGCACCCCGGCGGGCTACGTCGAGCTCATGCCCGGCGACGACGCCTCGGTCGAGATCACCTGCTTCGGCCTCCTGCCCTGGGCGATCGGCAGGGGCATCGGCGGCCACCTGCTGGAGACCGGCGCGGCCCGCGCCTGGGACCTGGCCGAGCGGCAGCCGGAGCGGGAGCCCACCCGGCGGGTGTGGCTGCACACCTGCTCCCTCGACAGCCCGGTCGCGCTCGCCAACTACCGGGCGCGGGGGTTCCGGGTCTTCGACACCAAGCTGAACGCCCCCGGAGACGAGTATGAGGGGCCCGTGCCCGGCCCGTGGCCGGGGGCCGGGCCTCGCACGCCCGGCGCCTGAACGATCCTGACAGACGGTCCGGAAGTGTCGGACGGCGTGAGTATCGTAACGAATCGTGGCACAGCATCCGGTCACGCCGATCGGGGTTGAGCCCGCGGATCAGCCCCGTCATCATCGAGGAGGCGCCTTCGATGACTCCGTTCCCCGTGCGTGAGCGCACAGGACGCGTCGCCGTACGCTACCGCATCGCCACCGGCACGGGATATACCGATACCCCGCACACCGACCCGACGCTCCTCCAGCGAGCCGAGGACCACCGTCACACCACGAAGACAGAAGGAGGATGCGCTTCCCTCTCGGTCTGAAGGCCGAGGTGCCCGCGCAGGAAATCAGATGGCCCGACGGACGACCACACCCCCGACTGACGAGGACTTCGAGGAGCGGATCGTCGACATCGACGTCTCCGCCGAGATGCGCACCAGCTTCCTCGAATACGCATACTCGGTCATCTACCAGCGCGCGCTGCCCGATGCCAGGGACGGCCTCAAGCCGGTCCAGCGCCGCATCCTCTATTCCATGAGCGAGATGGGCCTGCGGCCCGACCGGGGACACGTCAAGTCATCGCGGGTCGTCGGCGACGTGATGGGCAAGCTGCATCCGCACGGTGACACCGCCATCTACGACGCGCTGGTCCGCATGGCCCAGCCGTTCTCGATGCGGCTGCCGCTGATCGACGGCCACGGCAACTTCGGCTCCCCCGACGACCTGCCCGCCGCGATGCGTTACACCGAGGCCCGGCTGGCCGCCGCGGCCATGGCCATGGTGCAGTCGATCGACGAGGACACCGTCGACTTCAAGCCCAACTACGACGGCCAGGAGACCGAGCCCACGGTCATGCCGTCGGCCTTCCCGAACCTGCTGGTCAACGGGGCCACCGGCATCGCGGTCGGCATGGCGACCAACATGGCGCCGCACAACCTCGTCGAGGTCGTCGCCGCGGCCCGCCACCTGATCAAGAAGCCGGACGCCACGCTCGACGACCTGATGCGGTTCGTCCCGGGCCCCGACCTGCCCACCGGCGGCACGATCATCGGCCTCGACGGCATCCGCGACGCCTACGCCAAGGGCCGCGGCACCTTCCGGATGCGCGCCAAGTGCTCCGTGGAGCAGGTCAGCCCCCGGCGCAAGGGCATCATCGTCACCGAGCTGCCCTTCAACGTGGGCCCCGAGCGGGTGGTCACCAAGATCAGGGAGCTGGTCACGGCCAAGAAGCTCCAGGGCATCTCCGACCTGAAGGACCTCAGCGACCGGCACAAGGGCCTCAACCTGGTCATCGAGATCAAGAACGGCTTCATCCCCGAGGCCGTGCT
Source organism: Streptosporangium sp. NPDC048886 (assembly GCF_055586905.1). Taxonomy (NCBI): domain Bacteria; kingdom Bacillati; phylum Actinomycetota; class Actinomycetes; order Streptosporangiales; family Streptosporangiaceae; genus Streptosporangium; species Streptosporangium sp. NPDC048886. Next base: position 176,715 of record NZ_JBVJHH010000009.1, on the reverse strand, counting down.
GGAGGAGCTCTACCGGCTGACGCCGATGGAGGAGACCTTCGGCATCAACAACGTGGCGCTGGTCGACGGCCAGCCGCGCACGCTCGGCCTGCGCGAGCTGCTCCAGGTCTACGTGGACCACCGCCTCGACGTGGTCCGCCGCCGTTCGGCCTACCGCCGCCGCAGGCGCGAGGAGCGCCTGCACCTCGTCGAGGGCCTCATCATCGCCCTGCTCAACATCGACGAGGTCATCCAGGTCATCCGCTCCTCGGACGACTCGGCCCAGGCCCGCGAGCGGCTGATGGAGGTCTTCGAGCTGTCGGAGATCCAGGCCGGCTACATCCTCGACACCCCGCTGCGCCGCCTGACCCGCTTCGACAAGCTGGAGCTCGACAGGGAGAAGGAGACGCTGGAGAGCGAGATCGCCGAGCTGACCGCGATCCTGTCCTCCGAGGACAAGCTCCGCAAGGTCGTCTCCGACGAGCTCGCCCAGGTCGCCAAGACCTTCGGCACGCCCCGCCGCACGGTGCTGCTGGAGTCCTCCGGCATCACCAGGAACGCCTCGGCTCCCCTGGAGGTGGCCGACGACCCGTGCCTGGTGCTTTACTCCTCGACCGGCCTGCTGGCCCGTACGGCCGACGCCTCCCCGCTGGCGGGCGAGGGCGAGCGCTCGGCCCATGACGTGCTGATCTCCGTGGTGAACAGCACGGTCAGGGGCGAGGTGGGCGTGGTCACCAACCAGGGCCGGATGATCCGGATCCAGGTGGTCGACCTGCCGACGCTGCCCCCCTCGGCCAACCCGCCGTCGCTGTCCGGCGGACACCCCGTCTCCGAATACGTCACCCTCGCCCCGGACGAGACGGTCGTGGGCATCGGCTCGCTCGACCCCGACGGTCCCGGCCTGGCCCTGGGGACCGCGCAGGGCGTGGTCAAGCGGGTCGTCCCCGACTATCCGGCCAACCGCGACGACTTCGAGGTCATCGGGCTCAAGGACGGCGACACCGTGGTCGGAGCGGTGGAGCTGACCACCGAGGAGCACGATCTGGTCTTCATCACCTCCGACGCCCAGCTGCTGCGCTACCCCGCCGCCAACGTCCGGCCGCAGGGCCGTCCGGCGGGTGGCATGGCGGGCGTCCGACTGGACGGCGGCGCCACGGTGATCTGGTTCGGCGTGGTCGACCCGGCACGCGAGTCCCGGGTCGTGACGATCGCGGGATCCTCCACCGCGCTGCCCGGCACCCAGATCGGCGGGGCGAAGGTCTCCGACTACGCCGAATATCCGGCCAAGGGCCGCGCCACCGGCGGCGTCCGGGTCCAGCGCTTCCTCAAGGGCGAAGACGTGCTGCTGCTCGCCTGGGCCGGTCCCGCGCCGGCCCGCGCGGTCTCCACCGTCGGCAAGCCGGTCCCGCTCCCCGAGGAGCTGGGCCGCCGTGACGGCTCCGGCGTCCGTCTCACCCACACGGTGGCGGCGGTGGGCGGCGCCCTCGGCGCGTCCGGCCAGGAGCCGGCCGCCGGAGATCCGGCTCCGTCCGGACAGTGACCCTCCGGGCCCCGCGGGGCCTCTCAGGACCCGCGTTCACCGGACGCGACGCCGCGCCGGCCGAGCAGGTGGCCCGACAGGGCCTCTCGGGACCCGCGCGTCCCTGAGGGGCCCCACGGGCGCTCGGCCCCGACCGGGCCGGCCGGCTCCGGTCCCGGCCGGGCATGCGGAACGCACGGCCGGTCCGTGCGTTCCGCATCTGCCCTTTGCGCGGCGGCCGCCCGATCGTTGAGACATGGACGACACACCCGCTCTCCGCCCCGCCGCCGCGATCTGGCGGCGCTGGCCCACGCTGGCCGGCCTCGCCATGGGCCTTTTCATGTTCCTGACCACCGACAGCTGGCGCCCCGGCGACGACACCACCTGGCTGCTGCCGCTCCTGGCGCTCGCCTACCTGGCCTTCGGCGCCGCCCGCGGCGAGCTGCGCAGGCCCGGCGTGCTGACGCTGCAGGGCGCCGGGCTGCTGGCGTACATCCTGCTGGCGGTGATCGCGCTGGTCGCCGATCCCGACGTCGGCCGCTACGTCGTCGCGGCCGGCTGGCTGGCCCACGCCGTCTGGGACGCCGCCCACCTCAGGGCCGGCCGGGTCGTGCCCCGCTGGTACGCCGAGTGGTGCATATGGATCGACCTCCTGGTCGGCGCCTCGCTCCTGTTCCTCCCGGTGACGTGACCATGCGACTCCCCGTACGAGCGGTCCTGTACGGACTGACGACCTGGGTGGTCTGGGTCTCCCTGGTGGTCGGCGCGGCCGAGGCCCTGCCGGAGGCCGCCACCGGGACGGCGCTGTTCGTGACGCTGAAGACGGGCGCCCTGGTCACGATCGTGCTCGGCCTCGCCCTGCACTACCTGCGCAGGGCCGGCGGAGCCTCGACGGCCGAGGGCCTCCTGCTGGGCCTGCTGTGGACCGCCGTCCTGATCGTGATGGACCTCTGCCACTACCTGATGGTCCCCTTCGACGTCGGCGCCTACTTCGCCACCGTCGCACCGGGCTACGTGGTCGTGCCGGCTCTCACGACGCTGGCCGTACGGAGAGGACAGGATGTCGCGGCCTAGAATCGCGCCCGTGCGGGAGAGGCGGCTGCGCCGGGCCAGGATCGCCACGCTGGCCACGTTGAGCATGACCGTGCTGGCCGGCGTGGTCATGCCCGGAGCCGGGCTGCTGCGCGAGCCGAGCGCGGTCAGAGCGGCACTCGGCGCCGCCGCCGTCCTGGCCTTCGCCGCCGCCCAGGCCGGGGTGCTGTACGCCGCGGTGACGCCCGCGCTGTCCGGGAAGACGCACAGGAGGCTGGTCGTCGCGTTCGCGATCGCGACGCTCGCCTCGATCCCGCTGGCCGGGCCGGTCGGCGCCGGGCGGTGGGAGACCTGGGGATGGATCGGCGCCTCGGTGTTCGCCACGGCGCCGCTGCTGGCCGGGCGCGCCGTGGCCGTCGCCGTCATGGCGGCGGCCGTGGCCGTCTCCGCCGGGGTCGGCTGGTGGCTGGGCGGCCCGGTCCACGAGTACGTGCTGGTCACCTCGCTGAGCGGGGTCGCCACCGTCCTGGTCAGCGGCCTGCACGTCTGGCTGTGGAACCTGCTGCTGGAGGCCGAGGACGGCAGGGCCGCGCAGGCCAGGCTGGCCGCCGCGGAGGAGCGGCTGAGATTCGCGCGGGACGTGCACGACCTGCTCGGCCACGATCTCTCGGTGATCGCGTTGAAGGCCGAGCTGGCCGAGCGGGCCCCCGAACGCGCCGCGCAGGAGGTCGCGGACCTGCGACGGCTGGCCGCCGCCGCCCTCACCGACCTGCGGCAGACCGTGCACGGCTACCGCCAGGTGGACCTGCGGGCCCAGCTCACCGCGGTCGAGCGGGTGCTCAGCTCCTCCGGCGTCCGCTGCACCACCTCCCAGCCGCGCGGCGAACTGCCGCAGGAGGTGGCCGCCCAGCTCGCACACGTCCTGCGCGAGGCGAGCACGAACGTGCTCAGGCACAGCCGGGCGGACTGGTGCAGGATCGAGATCTCCCGCGACGACGACGAGGTGCGGATGACCGTGACGAACGACGGCGCGACCGCGACGGCCCCCGACCGCCACAGCTCCGGGCTGCGCGGCATGGCCGAGCGGCTGACCGGAGCGGGCGGCACGCTCCGCACCAGCCTCGACGACGGCGTGTTCACGCTCGAGGTGACCCTGTGATCAGGGTCCTGCTCGCCGACGACGAGGAGCTGATCAGGTCGGCGCTGGCGGCCCTGCTCGGCCTCGAAGGCGACCTGGAGGTGGTGGCGCAGGCGGCCGACGGCCGGGCGGCGGTGGAGGCGGCGCTGGCCCACCGCCCCCACGTGGCCGTGGTCGACCTGGAGATGCCCGCGCTCGGCGGGCTGGAGGTCAGCGCCGAGCTCGCCGCCGCGCTGCCCTCCTGCGCCGTCGTCATCCTCACCGGGTACGGCCGGCCGCCCCTGCTCAAGCGGGCGCTGGAGGCCGGAGCCAAGGGCTTCCTGCCCAAGGGATCGCCCGGCGGGGCACTGGCCGACGTGATAAGGCGGGTGCACGCGGGCGGCCGCTACGTCGACCCGGCGCTGGCCGCGGACGCGCTCACCGCGCCGGAGTGCCCGCTGACGCCGCGCGAGCTCGACGTGCTGAGGCTGGCGGAGTATGACACTCCGGTCGCGGTGATCGCCAGGCGCACCCACCTGTCGAACGGCACCGTGCGCAACTACATGGCCGCCATCGTCACCAAGCTCGGCGTGTCGAGCAGGGCCGAGGCGTTCGTGCTCGCCCGCGACCAGGGCTGGCTCTGACTCCGCCGGCTTCTCACATCCGACGGGGACCTAGTCCACGCAGAAGCAGAACGGATGTCCGGCCGGATCGAGGAAGACGCGGAACCCGTCGTTCTCGCCCGGCTGGTACCGGTGTTTGACCGCGCCCAGCGCGAGGGCCTCGGCCTCGGCCGTGTCGAGGTCGTCCACCGTCAGGTCCAGGTGCAGCTGCTGGGGCCGGTCGGGGTTGGGCCAGTCCGGCGGCTGGTGGTCCTCGGCGAGCTGGAAGCAGAGCCGTCCTGGCTGCCCGTTGGTGACGACCACCCAGTCGTCCTCGACGGAAGTGATCTCCCAGCCCAGGAGCTCGCTGTAGAAGTCAGCGAGACGCTTGGGGTCCGGACAGTCGAGGACGACTGACCGCATCCGCGCGATTGCCACGATTTCCTCCTCAATGACGACACCATCATGAAGCCGATGACAGTGTCCCCCGGGATCTCAGCGGTATTCCGCCCGGGTCAGGCCATTGAGCCCTGGAGTGCGGACCGGATCGCCATCAGCAGCTGCCAGGGCTCGCCGGACTCCCACGAACGGACGAGCCCCGTGACCCGCCCGTCCGGCTGGAAGTCGTCGAAGCCGTGCGGGCCGTAGCATCCGGCCTCCATGAGCACCGCCAGGAGCGGATCGTCGTCGTCGAGCGACTGGGTGTAGGCCGCCGCGTCGAGCAGGGCGAGCGCCGAGCGGGCGTTGCGGCCCCCGTCGCGGACCTCCACCCGGTCCAGCTTCCGCCTGCCCTCGGCACGCAGATATTCGGCCAGGGATTCGATCCTGCTCATGACCCTCTCCAGGTTGCCGCACTTCACGTCACGACATCATCACTCATAGTGAGGGCCAATTGTGGGATCTTCCCGAAGTCGCGCCGGCATGACCCCCGGAAACATCCACGAAACGGGCATGCAGGATCATTGATTCGTTGATACCGCTACCGTCGAGCAAGGGATATTCATGTGAGTGCCTTCGATGACCTGCTGGCCGCGAACAAGGAGTTCTCCGCCACGTTCACCGACTCGGCGCTGACCGGTAGGGCGGCGCGCGGTCTGGCGGTGGTGACCTGCATGGACTCCCGGATCAACCCGCTGGGGGTGTTCGGCCTGAAGCCGGGCGACGCCAAGATCCTGCGCAACGCCGGAGCCCGGGTCACCGACGACGTGCTGCGGACGCTCGTGCTGGCGGTCTACCTGCTGGGCGTGGAACGGGTGCTGGTCATGCCGCACACCGACTGCGGCATGGCGAAGAGCACCGACGACGACGTGCACAAGCTCGCCGCCCAGCACGGCGTCGACACCCGGAGCCTGGAGTTTCACACCGTCCCCGACCAGGACGCCGCCCTGCGCCATGACCTGACGCGCATCAGGACCAGCCCGTTCCTTCCGCGGGACCTGGCCATCGGAGGCGCCATCTACGACGTGCGCACCGGCAAGCTCGAGCCGGTCGACCTGACCTGACGCCCCGCCCCCGGCGGAGCCCGCCACGCGCCGGGGGCCCGGCATGGGCACGGACCCGCCGTTCGGCGACCGTACCGGTCACCGAACGGCGCGGAGGGACGGCCGGCGGCCTCACCGGCCGCCGAAGACGGCCGGTGGCCGTACTGATCACTGAACAGCGCAGGGGACGGCCGATGGCCGTACCGATCGCTGACGGCGCGCCCCAGGCGGCCGATGGCCGTACCGGTCACCGGCGCGGGGGCGGGGCGGGGGCGGTCGGCGACCGTTGCACTCCAGAGCCCGTGGTGACGCCCGGCCGGGACGGCCGCCGGGTGAGGACGACCAGGGGCGGGCCGCCCGCCGGACAGGCCCTGAAGGGCCGGTGACCGGGCGGGCGGGCCTGCGGGCCGGTGACCTAGGCGTCGATGTGGTCGCGGTCGATCTCGGCCGCGCTGCCCACGATGAACTCCCGGCGCGGGGCCACGTCGCTGCCCATCAGGAGAGCGAAGATGCGCTCGGCCTCCTCGATGTCCTCGATCCTGACCCGGCGCAGAGTCCGGTGCCGGGGCTCCATGGTCGTCTCGGCCAGCTGGTCGGCGTCCATCTCACCCAGACCCTTGTAGCGCTGCACGGGGTCCTTCCAGCGCTTGCCGCGGCGCTCCAGGTCACGCAGGACCCGGTGCAGCTCGGCGTCGGAGTAGCAGTAGACGTATTTGCTCTGCCCGCGGCCGGGGTTGGTGACCTCGATCCGGTGCAGCGGCGGGACGGCGGCGAAGACGCGGCCGGCCTCGACCATCGGCTTCATGTAGCGATGGAACAGGGTCAGCAGCAGGCAGCGGATGTGCGCGCCGTCCACGTCGGCGTCGGCCATCAGGATGACCTTGCCGTAGCGGGCGGCCTCGATGTCGAACGAGCGGCCCGAGCCCGCGCCGATGACCTGGATGATCGCGGCACACTCGGCGTTCTTGAGCATGTCGGCGACGGACGCCTTCTGCACGTTCAGGATCTTGCCGCGGATCGGCAGCAGCGCCTGGAACTCCGAGTCGCGGGCGGCGCGGGCGGTGCCCAGCGCCGAGTCGCCCTCGACGATGAACAGCTCGCTGCGGTCCACGTCGTCGCTGCGGCAGTCGACCAGCTTGGCCGGGAGCGCCGAGTTCTCCAGGGCGGTCTTGCGCCGCTGGTTGTCGCGGTGCTCGCGGGCCGCGATGCGGGCCTTCGCGGCTGCGACGATCTTCTCCAGGGCTGCCCGGAGCTGCGGCTTGAGCACGCGCGAGGGGTTGGCGAACAGCTCCTTGAGCTCGCGGGAGACCACGTGGGCGACGATCCGGGAGGCCGCCGCGGTGCCCAAAACCTCCTTGGTCTGCCCCTCGAACTGCGGCTCGGGCACCCGGACGGTCACCACGCCGGTGAGGCCCTCCAGGATGTCCTCCCGGGTGACCGGGGCGTCGCCGTTCTTCAGCAGGCGGGTCTCGCGCAGCTGCTCGTTGAGGGTGCGGACCAGGGCGCGCTCGAAGCCGTTGACGTGGGTGCCGCCCTTGGGGGTGGCGATCACGTTGACGAAGGAGCGGACGGTGTTGTCGTAGCCCTTGCCCCAGCGCAGCGCGACGTCCACGGTGAGCTCGCGCTGGACCTCGGTGGGGGTCATATGCCCCAGGTCGTCGAGGACCGGCACGGTCTCGTGGAAGTGGCCGACGCCCTGCAGCCGCAGCACCTGGCAGACGGCCTCGTCGCGGGCGAGGAACTCGGTGAACTCCGAGATGCCCCCGTCGAAGTGGAACTCATCCTCGGTCACCTCCTCGCCGCGGCTGTCGCGCACGGCCAGGGTGAGGCCGGGGACCAGGAAGGCGGTCTGGCGGAGGCGGACGTGGATCTCGTCGAGGGAGACCTCGGCCTCAGGCAGGAAGATCTGGCGGTCGGCCCAGAAGCGGACGCGGGTGCCGGTCACCTTGCGGGTGAGCTTGCCGCCGTCGCGCAGGCCGGACTTCTTCTTGAACTTGGCGGTGGGCCCGTCGCCGTCGAAGACGCCGGGGACGCCCCTGCGGAAGCTCATCTCGTGGATCTGGCCGTCGCGGTCGACCTCGACGTCCAGCCGGGACGACAGGGCGTTGACCACGGAGGCGCCGACGCCGTGCAGGCCGCCGGAGGCGGCGTAGGAGCCGCCGCCGAACTTCCCGCCCGCGTGCAGCTTGGTGTAGACGAGCTCGACTCCGGCCAGGCCGCTCTTGGGCTCGATGTCCACCGGGATGCCGCGGCCGTTGTCACGGACCTCGATCGACCCGTCGGCGTGCAGCTCGACCTCGATGCGGGTGCAGTAACCGGCCAGGGCCTCGTCGACCCCGTTGTCCACGATCTCCCAGAGACAGTGCATGAGACCGCGACTGTCGGTGGACCCGATATACATGCCCGGGCGTTTGCGGACGGCTTCGAGACCCTCCAGAACCGACAGATGACGGGCTGTATAACCCGCCTCCACGCTAACTGCGGTCACACCCACTCCCACTCTGCTCGAACACGTGTGCGCAGCCTACCGTTCTTCCCGGCGCGGCGCGTACAAGCTTGCCATCAGGGTCCCAACAGCGTTACTTCCGGCGTGCCCGCCGTTACTTTCGGACACTTTCCGCTCTCGGCGTAGCGGGGGGTCGGTTGGGAACGTTCGCATCGGGTTAGATGTTCTCTCAAGTGACTGACGCCAGATCCTCCACACGGGGATGACCTGAAAGGCGATACGTGACTGGAACTCTCGCCCCCGCCAAGCAGCTGAAGGCCACGGACCGCTGTGACCGGTGTGGCGCCCAGGCCTACATCCGCGCAACCCTGCCCGTAGGTGGGGAGCTGCTCTTCTGCGCCCACCACGGGCGGCAGCACGTAGCTGTGCTCCGAGCCAAGGGCGCCGACATCCAGGACGAGTCGGCACGCCTCAGCGACACCCCTTCGACCGCGAACAATGACGAACGGTAGGAATCACCGGACCCGATAGTGATATCGGCCGGACACCGTGAAGCCCTGCTGCCCGTAGAGGGACCGGGCCGCGGTGTTCGACTCCACCACGACGAGATATGCCTTCCGCGCGCCCTGCTCCCACGCATGTGAGAGCAGGGCCCGCAGTATCTCCCGCCCATGTCCCCGGCGCCGGGCCTCCGGCGCCACGGCCATGCAGTAGATCCCGAACCACTCTCCCTGGACGACACCCCGCCCGACGGCCTGCCGTCCCAGTGAGGCGTATACGGCGGGCACGCCGGTGAGGATCCGTTCGGCTTTCGCCAGCCCCTCGTCACCGAACCTCCCGTCCACGCTCCACCAGGTGTCCAGCCACGCCTGTGAGGGCGCCGGCACGAGCTCGACCCCTCCCCCGGCCGGTACGGCGTGCGCCAGCGGCGCCGTCATGACCAGCGTGGGGTCCACCATCCGATAATCACGCGCCCGCAGCTCCGCGTCCAGCCCGCCGGACGCGCCCGCGCCCACGGAGAACACGCACGGCAGCCCCCGGTCGGCGTAGAACTTCTCCGCCTCGGCGACGGCCGCGCCCAGGTTCTGCGGCTCCCCGAGCGGCAGCACCGAGTTGGCCCGCTTGGTCACCCCGTCCGCGGCGCGCAGCACCCATCCGCCCACGTCCACCCGGTGGAACGCCGGCCAGGCCCGGTCGACGAGGCGGTCGAAAACGTCGTCGTTCATGGCCGGAGATCCTAGCTCCCCGCCCCCCGCACTACGCTCGGCGACTGTGTTGATTCTGCTACCACCGTCAGAGGGGAAGGCCGAGCTGGGCGACGGCCCCGCTCTCGACCTGTCCCGGCTGAGCTTCCCCTCCCTGAACTCCTCCAGGGAGGCCGTCGTGGAGGCGCTCACCGCGCTCTGCGACAGGCCCGAGGCGCCGGCCGTGCTCGGACTGTCGCCGGGACAGCTCGGCGAGCTCGACAAGGACCGCGCGCTGCGGACCGCGCCCACCCTGACGGCCGCCGAGCTCTACACCGGCGTCCTCTACGACAACCTGGGCCTGGCCTCGCTGTCGCCCGGGGCGGCCGGGCGGGCGGCGGAGAGCATTCTGATCTTCTCCGGGCTCTGGGGCCTGCTCCGGATAGACGACCGGGTGCCACCGTACCGCCTGGCCATGGGCGTGCGCCTGCCGCCGGTGGGTGGGCTGGGAGCCTACTGGCGCCGGGCTGTCACCCCGGTCCTGGACGCCCGGCCCGGCCTGGTGGTGGACCTGCGCTCCAGCAGCTACGCGGCGGCCTGGCAGCCCGGCGGCCGGGCGGCCGCGGTGCGGGTCTTCAGGGACGGCAAGGTCGTCACCCACATGGCCAAGGCCACCCGGGGCGTGGTCGCCCGCTCCCTGCTGGAGGCCGGCTGTGACCCCCAGACGCCGGAGGAGCTGGTCAAGATTCTGGACGACCTCGGCCACACCGTCACGCTCGACCCGCCCCCCACCGGCAGGCGGCCGTGGAACCTCGACATCACGGTGTGACCCGCGGCGCGGCCGCCGGTGCGGATCTCCTCCTCCGGCCGGAGGCCGGGCCGGCGCGCCGTCCCGAGGCCGGGGCAGCGGGCCGCCGCTCCGCCGCAACGCGACAGGGCCCGCGCCGTGTGGCGCGGGCCCTGTGCCGCGGAGTCTCAGTCGAGGTAGTCGCGCAGGACCTGGGACCGGGACGGGTGACGGAGCTTGGACATGGTCTTGGACTCGATCTGCCGGATGCGCTCGCGCGTCACCCCGTAGACCTTGCCGATCTCGTCCAGCGTCTTGGGCTGACCGTCGGTCAGGCCGAAGCGCATCGAGACCACGCCCGCCTCGCGCTCGGACAACGTGTCCAGAACGGAGTGGAGCTGCTCCTGCAGGAGCGTGAAGCTGACCGCGTCGGCCGGGACGATCGCCTCGGAGTCCTCGATGAGGTCACCGAACTCGCTGTCGCCCTCCTCACCCAGCGGGGTGTGCAGGGAGATCGGCTCACGGCCGTACTTCTGGACCTCGACGACCTTCTCAGGGGTCATGTCGAGCTCGCGGGCCAGCTCCTCGGGGGTCGGCTCGCGGCCCAGGTCCTGCAGCATCTGCCGCTGGACGCGGGCCAGCTTGTTGATCACTTCCACCATGTGGACCGGGATGCGGATGGTCCGCGCCTGGTCGGCCATGGCCCGGGTGATCGCCTGCCGGATCCACCACGTGGCGTAGGTGGAGAACTTGTAGCCCTTGGTGTAGTCGAACTTCTCGACCGCACGGATCAGACCCAGGTTCCCCTCCTGGATCAGGTCCAGGAAGAGCATGCCACGGCCGGTGTAGCGCTTGGCCAGCGAGACCACCAGACGGAGGTTGGCCTCCAGCAGGTGGTTCTTGGCCCGGCGCCCGTCTTCGGCGATCCATTCGAGTTCGGCGCGGACGTCCACCGGAAGCCTGTCGCCGTCGGTGCCCAGCTGCTCCTCGGCGAACAGGCCGGCCTCGATGCGCTTGGCGAGCTCGACCTCCTGCTCGGCGTTGAGCAGGGGGACCTTGCCGATCTGCTTGAGGTAGTCCTTGACCGGGTCGGCCGTGGCACCGGCGGCGGCGACCTGCGGCACGGGAGCGTCGTCGTCGTCGTCGGAGAGGATGAGGACCTCGTCCTCGTTCTGCTCGACGGCCCCGGCCTTCGGCTCCTCCTCGACCTCGACCTCGACCTCGGTCTCAGCCTCGATCTCGACCTCGACTTCGACCTCGAGGTCGAAGTCCTCGATCTCGACGTCGTCCTCGAGCTCGATGACCTCGTCGTCCTCGCCACCGGCCACCTTCGGCTTGGGCTCGGACTTGGCCGTGGGCGCGGGCGCCTCGGGTCCGGCCTTCTTCGGCGGACCGGGGATCGGTTTCTTGGCAGCCGGGGCGACCTTCTTGGCGGGAGCCGTCGGCTTCTTGGCCGCGGGCGCGGGCTCGGAGCCGCCGACGACCGCGGTGACGGTCTCCGGCTGCTCCTTGGCCGCCGCGGCGGTCTTGGTCTTCTTGACGGTGGCGGGAGCGGCAGGGGTGCGGCGCTTGTTCGAAGTCCGGGACTTCTTGGGGGCCGCGGAGTCCTCAGCGGTCAGCCGTACGGTGATGCCCTCTTTGCTGAGGCTACGCAGGATTCCAGCGACCTGCGCCATCGGGATGTCCGCTTCCTCGACGGCCTTGCGGACATCCTCGGACTCGAGGAACCCCTGCGAGCGCCCCCGCTCCATCAGCTGCTGAATGACGGGCTCGTTCAGCTCGGATGGCTTCGAGCGAGTCGAACTTGCAGGCGACACGAACACCTCTCGAAGGAAAGCGTGACGAGAATGGACCCAGATGCCCACTAGGGGCGACTACCTCTAGTTGTGATGATGAACGAGGCCGCGCGAACCGCGACGCACCTGTCCAGCATTGTGACACGACACCGTGATCCATACGGCCGCCTCCTGGCGGTTGCCCTCCACCCTAGGCCGACCAAGAGAGTAGTGCGTACGGAAGCGGGGCACCGATACCCGAAAGCAACCGTTATGACTGTTTCATTCAGTCACTCTTCGTGGCCGGAGGGACGTGGATCGCCAGCACCGTGACGTCATCATCCTGCTCATATCCTGACAGCATCCGATCAACGAGGAAATCCAGCAACATGTGCGGGCTTCCCACGACTTCGGGTGGCGCTTCGGTCACAACAGAGCAAAGTTCAGCAAGTCCGGCATCCAGCCCACGCTTCCGGTTCTCCACCAGACCGTCCGAATACAGGACGGCGGTGTGGCCGGGCGGGACGCAGAAGCGGAACTGCCTGCGGCTCGTCGGCCAGCCGAGCGGAGTGCCCGGCTCGCCCTCGCACAGCAGCGGCATGCCCTGCGGTGAGACCAGCAGGGGCGGCGGGTGGCCGGCCAGTGCCAGCGTGCCCTCTCCCGTGCCGGGCTCCACGACCATGTAGGCGAGGGTCGTGACCTGCTCTTCCTCCTCTGTGGCCTCGAAGACCCGGTCCAGGCCGGTGAGGACCGCCGCGGGCGGCGGGTTGGTCAGCGCCAGGGCCCGCATGGCGTTGCGGATGCGGCCCATGCCGGCCGCGGCCTTGACGCCCTTGCCCATGACGTCGCCGACCACCGCCGCGACCCGGCCGTCCTGCAGCACGAACGCGTCGTACCAGTCGCCGCCGACCTGCACGTGGCGGCTGCCCGAGCGGAAGCGCTGGGCCAGCACCAGGCCGCGCACCACCGGCAGGCGGTCGGGCAGGAGGCTGCGCTGGAGCGTCTCGGCGGTGCGGTGCTCGCGCTCGAACAGGGTGGCCCGCTCCACGGCCAGGGCGCACTGCCCGGCGAGCGCCTCCAGGAACACCCCGTCTTCCTGGGAGATCTTCTGTGGACGGGTGAAGGAGAAGCGCAGCGCGCCGAGCGCGCGTCCCGCGGCCAGCAGCGGCAGGCCCACCCAGGCCCGCTCGTCGCTGTGGGCGATGAAGCCGGTGACGGTCTCCTCGTCGCCGCCGGCGTCCACGAGCTGGGCGCGCAGGCTGTCGGGCGACTCGGCGAAGACCGGGCGGCGGCTGTTGACCGCCATGGTCATCACGCTGGAGTGCGACAGCGGGATCTCCTCGCCGGGCGCGCCGGGGACGTCCGGGATGCCGCCGCTGTTGACCAGCTTCAGCGCGGCCCGCTCGACGTCGAGCAGGGCCACGGCCGAACGGTCGGCCGCCAGCGCCGTACGGCCCACGTCGATGATGACCTGGACGACCTGTTCGACGGTGAGCGCCTCGGCGAGCTGCGCCGTGGCGCCCTGCAGCCGCGCCGTCCGCAGGGCGGCGGCGCCGAGCTGGTCGGTGAGCCTGCCCCGCATCTCCTCGGCCTCGCGCTGCGGGGTGACGTCGGTGTTGGCGCCCACCCACTCGACCACCCGGCCGTGCCGGATGATCGGCACCGCGCGCACCTCGAAGTGGCGGTAGCCGCTGGCCCGGGTGCGGACCCGGTAGTTCCACTCGAACATGGTCCGGCCGCGCAGGGCCTCGCGCCAGGCCTCCTCCGCGTGCGGGCGGTCGTCGGGGTGGACGGCCTCCAGCCATCCGTGGGCGAGGTATTCCTCCAGGCCCTGGCCGGTGATGGCGCGCCACTGCGGCGCGTCCTCCGCCACGGCCCCGGTGGGGGCGGTGATCCACACGAGCTGGGACTGGGCCTCGACCAGCGAGCGGTAGCGCTCCTCGCTGCGCCGCAGGTCCTCCTCGACCTGCCTGCTGTCGGTGATGTCCACGCCGACCAGGCAGACCGCGCGCAGCGCGCCCTTGTCGTCGTGGATCGGGGAGAAGGTCAGCGACCAGTGACGGGTCTGCCCGTCGGAGGTGCGCACCCGGATCCGCTGGTCGGACTCGACCCCGGTCCCCTCGACGACGCCGCGGACCGACCCCTCCACCAGCGCGGTGAGGTCGGCGGAGAGCAGCTCGCCCGGGGCCCGGCCGACCAGGCGCTCGACCGGCAGGCCGACCACGTCGGCGAAGACCTCGTCGACGCGCTGGAACCGGCCGTCGGGGTCGAAGAACGCGAAGGCGAACGGCGACTGCGACAACAGGCCCTGCAACAGGGCGGGGTCTGAGATGTCCACACCCGACTCCCGGGGACGGGGCACGGAGGTTTCGGCGCTCACGGTCGGCACCTCCGTCGCGTGCCAGGGTCTCCCACGAGGCACATCTCCAAACTTGCGAATTGGCGTAGCGCAGCTCCGGGGGACCGGATCCTGCAGTACATCATCAGCGATGGGTGCATGCGGACGGAAGCCCCGCCCATGATGCGGTCGGCGCATCCCGCGGAGCTCCCGGTTCCGAAGCCCGGGCCCCCCACGCTAACGCGCCGGATCCCCGGCCCGGGCACCACCCGACCGGCATCGCGCCGGAGCGGGACGGCGGTGCCGCCCCCCATCGCGTCCGCCCCCCTCCAGGGGTCGCCGCGACGGCCGCACCGCGGTGCGGGCGGCCCGCTCCCGGACGCTCCCGCCCGCTTCACGTCCTCGCCCTCGCCGACCTGCGCCGGCCTGGGCGTGACGCCGCCCCCACCGCCCTCCCGGGGCGTCAGCGTGATCATCGCTGACGCCTTCGAACGTATGCGGCCAGGACCCTAGCAGGATCAAGCCGGACCGTCCCGACAACTGCCCACCTCATCTCCTTCAGCGTCCCAAGCAAGATCAGGCTACTGACTGATTGGCGATTTGGCTGCCCCTTCGCGAACACTCGTTTACTCCCGGGTCGACAAATCGAGTCAGGGTTGGGGTCAGCTTCGCATGTCGCCCACTTAAGGGTTGACACTCGCGCGATAAGTTGTGGAATGAGAACGCACGTCCCCGCCGTCCATCCGGGGGATGCCCCCCGGGAAACCCGGAGGAATGCGACGCCCATGCCCGCACTCGCCATCCGCTTCACCGGCGGCACAACGACGTTCCAGGACCCGGTGAGCGCCCGTCTGGCCTCCGAGTTCCTCACCGTCCCCCTCGGCACCGTGGCACGGTGCGTGGCCGATGTGAGGGCCTGCGCCGAGCATCTGGGGGTCGACGCGACACCCGAGGTGATCGAGCGCGTGGCCCGCGAGCATCTGCTCGCCCGCGTGAACTCCGCGCCGCCACCGCGAAGTCCCCGGTAACATCGGGATCACCGGGCCGTGTTCCACGCACCGTCTGGCCCGGGAATGCGAGAAGGTTGGGACGTGAGCGAGCGGAGCGAGCGAGCCAATCAGCGCGGCGGCACTGGGCTCATACGGCCGACGGGAGAGACCGCTTGAGCCGGCGACACCGTCGAGACCCCAGGGAGAGCCAGTCCCCGGACGAGGTGTTCTCCGAGATGCTGCTCGCCGCTCGCGAACTGCTGGCCGTACGCAGCCCGCTGGACGCCGAGCTCATGGTCTCCGACATGGTCGGGGCCTGGTGGGGGCGGCGCCTGCGACGTGGTGACGCCGAGCAGGTCCTCGGCGAGGGGCTGGTCGACTACGCCGCCAAGGCCGGGTCCCCCGCCGCGCTGACCCTGTTGATCGCGCTGGCCTACCTCGGCACGGCCCGCCAGGCCGCCAAGGCCGAGGGCGCCGCGCTGGCGCTCATCGAGCGCGACGTGGCCAGGCCCCGCTGGGCCGACCGGCTGGGCGCGGTCAAGCCGGCCGGCTGCTACGTCTCCCGCGACGCCTACGGCGACCAGGACACCGTGGTGTGCACCTTCGCCTACCGCGGCGCCGACAGCGGCGAGGACCGGCACGCGCTGGTCGTGGTCGTCGACTACAACATGCGGGGGATCGCCCGCGACGCCTGGGTCTCCTCACACGTGGACAAGCTCCTGGAGCAGGCCGGGGCCGAGGCCGAGGCCAACCCGATGCTGAGGTTCGAGGAGATCGAGCCGCAGCAGGCCAGGGCGCTGCTGGAGTCGGCGATGAAGGCCACCGTGGAATACGGCGACCGCAGGACGACCGCGCCGGTCAGCGACAGCTACAGCGCCTACCACGCCTTCGCCCGGTCCCGGATCAAGGCCCTGCCGCCGGGCCGCAAGCGTCCGGCCCCGCTCCACAGCGAGGCCCCCTACAGCCGCGACCGCCGGGCGATGCTGGCGGCGGAGTTCCTCTCCTCGGACGCGGCCGAGCACCTGTCGGACCCGTCGGCGGCCTCGCGGTGCGCCGACCACATCATCGACTACGGCTGCGACCAGGACTTCGGCCGCCCACTGCGGGTGAGCCCGACCAAGTGCCAGACGTTCCTGCTCGACTGGCTGCCGCGCAAGGTCATGCTCAGCCCGGCCGAGCAGGAGGCCGTCCCCTACGTGCTGGGGGCCTGGGCACGCTTCGCCGCGCGCCGGACCGGCCTGGCCGAGGAGGGCCTGCGCGCCACGCTCGACGGGATCTGGGAGGCCACGGCCAGGTTCGCCGAGACCTACCGCGACCCGACCACCTTCGGCCTCGACCGCGACCTGCTGGACCGGCTGCTGCCGGACGGCGACCTGTCGGCGCTGGCCCGGCGGGTGTTCGCCTTCCCGTTCCTGCAGGGCACGCACGGCGAGATCAAGCTCGACCTGCTCAACCCGGCCGACGAGACCGACCGGCGGGTCCTGCTGGGCATCGACCACGGTGGCGAGCTCGACCGGCCCGACTACGACGAGCACCTCGCCTGGCACGAGGAGATCGCCGGCCGGCTCTGGGAGGGCGACCCGCCGCAGCTGTGGGAGGCCGCCCAGCGGCTGCTGGATCTCGGTCACGACCGGCACGACGTGCTGCACGTGCTGATCGAGATCGCCGAACGGATCGGTGACGACCCCGAGGAGCTGGCCATCGCCCTCGACGACATCGCCGACATTCCCGACGAGCCTCCGATGTAGGTGAGCCATGATGATCGACCTCAACGCCGACCTCGGCGAGGGCTTCGGAATCTGGCGGCTGGGCGACGACATGGCCCTGCTCGACCTGGTGACCAGCGCGAACATCGCCTGCGGGTTCCACGCCGGTGACCCGCTGACCATCCGCCGCACCTGCGCGGCGGCGGTGGACCGGGGCGTGGCGATCGGCGCCCAGGTCTCCTACCGGGACCTGGCCGGGTTCGGGCGGCGCGAGATGGAGGTGGACCCGGAGGAGCTCTGCGCCGAGGTGCTCTACCAGCTGGCGGCGGTGGACGGGATCGCCAGGGCGATGGGCGGCCGGGTCTCCTACGTCAAGCCGCACGGCGCGCTCTACAACCGGATCTGCCGCGACCCCGAGCAGGCCGACGCGGTCGTGGAGGCCGTGGCCGACTACGACCGCGGCCTGCCGGTGCTCACCCTGCCCGGTTCAGCCGTCCATGAGATCGCCGCCCGGGAGGGCGTCGCCACCGTCACCGAGGCCTTCGCCGACCGCGCCTACACCCCCTCGGGGGCCCTGGTCCCCCGCCGCTCACCCGGCGCGGTGCTGCACGACCCCGCCGAGGTCGCGGCCCGGGCGGTGCGCATGGCGACCGCCCACACGGTGACCGCGGTGGACGGCTCGCAGGTCCCGGTGGAGGCCCGCTCGATCTGCGTGCACGGCGACACCCCTGACGCCGTGCTGCTGGCGCGGGCCGTCCGTGACGGCCTGGCCGCGGCCGGGGTGACGCTGAAGGCGTTCACGTGAGGCAAAAGCGGTGACCGGCGGGCCCCTCCCCCGGCACGACCCGGGCGACGCCCGCCCCGCGCGAGCACCGGAGCGCCGTCCGCCGGCCGGCCCGGAGAGAGCACACCCCGGCGACGCCCGCCCCTCGGAGCCGCCGGAGCACCGCCCGGAGGGAGCGGGCGCGCCCCTCGGGGCGGAGGAGAGCTCCGGGGAAGGCGCCTCCGTCCCGGCGGAGACCCCCGCGGAGACTCCCGCCGAGGGAGTCCGGGGGCGCGGGGGGCCGATCCGCCGGGCCGGGGAGCACGCCCTGCTGGTGGAGACCGGGTCGCTGGAGGTCTCCCACCGGCTGGACGCCCTCCTGCGGGAGGGCCGGCCGGCCGGGGTGGTCGAGATCGTGCCCGGCCCGGCGACCGTTCTCGTCGTCGCACCGGGCGCCGACCTGTCCCGGCTCCGCTCCCACCTGTCCCTCCTGCTCGGTACGGCGCGCGAGGCCGGAGCCGGCTCCCCCGCCGCCCGGAGGACGGTGACGGTCCCGGTGGTCTACGACGGCGCCGACCTGGACGACGTGGCCGCCCTGAGCGGGCTGTCCGCCGGAGAGGTGGTCGAGCGACACACCCGGCGGGAGCTGGTGGTGGGCTGGCTCGGCTTCGCCCCGGGGTTCGCCTACCTCACCGGCCTGGACCCGGTGCTGCACGTGCCCCGGCTGTCCACCCCCCGGACCTCGGTGCCCGCCGGCTCCGTGGCGATCGCCGGCCCCTACTCGGCGGTCTACCCCTCGGCCTCGCCCGGGGGCTGGCGGCTGCTCGGGCACTCCCTCATGGCGGTGTGGGACGTGAGCGCCGACCCGCCCGCCGTACTGACCCCGGGCACGCGGGTGCGCTTCCGGGCGGTCACCGGCCCATGATCGAGGTCGTCGCGCCGGGACCGTACGCCACCGTGCAGGATCTCGGCCGTCCCGGCCACGGCCACCTCGGCGTGCCGCGCTCCGGCGCCGCCGACGCGCCGAGCCTGCGGCTGGCCAACCGGCTGGTCGGCAATCCGGAGGGCGCCGCCGGGATCGAGCTGACCTTCGGCGGCGCCCGGCTGCGCTTCACCGGCGGGGCCTGGGCCGCCGTCACCGGCGCCCCCTGCCCGCTGGAGCTGCGTCGGCCGGGCGGGATGGTCCGGCCGGGGATGGCCGCGCCGTTCTGGGTGCCGCCGGGCGGCGAGCTGCGGGTGGCGCTCCCCCCCACCGGCCTGCGGACCTACGTCGCGGTCCGGGGCGGCGTCGACGCGCCCGTCACCATGGGGAGCCGCTCGACCGACTCCCTGTCCGGCCTCGGCCCCGCTCCGCTCCGATCCGGCACGGTCCTGCCCGTGGGGCCGACCGGCGCCCTGCCCCCCATCACTGTGGACGCGGCGCCGACCCCCGCCGCCCGGCCCGATGTGCTGCGGGTCCTGCCGGGCCCCCGCGACGACTGGTTCGTCTCCGGGGCGCTGGCGGCCCTGTGCGCGCAGCCGTATCTGGTGAGCCAGGACAGCAACCGGGTCGGCGTGCGGCTGGAGGGCGCCCGCCTGGAGCGCGCCCGCGGCGGGGAGCTGCCCAGCGAGGGCATGGTCGCCGGCGCCCTCCAGGTGCCGCCCGACGGCCGGCCGATCGTCTTCCTCGCCGACCACCCACCGACGGGCGGCTATCCGGTGATCGCCGTCCTCGTCTCGGCCGACCTCGCCGGCGCCGCCCAGCTCCGCCCCGGCGACCGGGTCCGCTTCCGCCTCGGCCGGGAACGGGCCTGAGCACGCGGCCGGCGACGGGCTCAGGCCAGGAGTGCGGCGACCCGGCGGGTCTCGGCGGCCAGGGCGGCGGCGGGGACGTCCTCCAGGAGGTCGAGGGTGATCTCGCCGTTCTTCGCCTCCCAGACTCCGGCCACCCGGCCCTGGTGGACCACGACCGGAGAGATCCAGCCCGCGGCCCGGCTGACCTTGGGCCGGGCCTCCTTCGGCAGGAGGGCTTCGAGGTCGCGGGGGGCGCCGAGGATGTATTGGTCGAAGCCGGGCAGCAGGTGGACCCCGGTGGACGGCCGGGCCGTGACCAGGTCGTCGAGGTGCTCGGCGAGCACGACCATGGGGCGGCCCTCCACCTCGACCTCGGCGAGCTCGGGGGCGAGGTCGGCGAACCAGCCGCGCAGCATCGCCTTGCGCGCGGCGCCCCGGTAGAGCCAGGTGTCGAAGGTCTCGGGGGCGCCGGGACCGTGGGCACCGAGGAAGGACCGGACCAGGCGCACGCCGCCCTCCTCCGGCGAGAGCGGCTCCGCCGGCCAGCCGGGCACCCAGTCGCGGGGGCTGACGAAGGTCACCTTGCTCCCGCGCGGCGGGCCGTAGCAGAGCTCGCCGAGGAAGCTGAGCGGCTTGAGCAGGGCGCCCCAGCCGGAGGTGAGCGCCTCCTTGAGATGGGCGTCGCCGGTGACCTCGATGACCCCCTCCACCAGCTCCTCGCGGGTGAGCGTGCGGCCGTCGAGCGCCTTGGGGACCGCGTCGAGGATGGCGGCGACCTCGGCGGCGGTGACGCCGTGGCCACGCTGCCAGGACCCCTTGTCCCAGTTTCGGAAGGCGCCCAGGACGGCGGTGTAGGAGGCCAGCTCGTCGGCGGGGACCAGGTGCAGGGTGCCGCGCGCCGTCCAGGTCTTGACCAGGGTGCGCTCCTGCCACAGGGCCCGGTCGATCTCGCCGGGGCGGGGGGCGGCGTGCCGTACGGCCACCGCCAGCTCCGCCGAGGAGGCCACCTGGGCCTGCACCCCGGTGAGCCGCCGCACCACCGACACCGCGTCGGGCCCGGCCACCGGGTCGACGAACTGCCGTCCCAGCCGCCACGCCAGCACCTGGGGCCAGGTCACAGAGATAGCCATGGCCCATTTTCTACACCGTCGCCCTGACAGAGCGCATATCGGCCGTCCGGCGCCGGACGGCGTCAGCCCACGAAGCCGATGTCCTGGTATCTCAGGTCGTAGAAGCCGCGGGCGCCGTAGTTGGCGACGGTGTTCTTGACCGCGACGTTCTGCGGGCGCTGGTAGAGCGTCACCACGTTCACCGCCTCCCAGATCAGCCTGTCGGCGGCGTTGGTGTCGGCGATGGCCTGGGCGTCGTCGAGCTCGGCGGTCGCCTTGCCCATGGCGGCGTCGATCTGCGGGGAGCCGATCCGGCCGAGGTTGGCGTTCCACTGCGGCTGGCCCTTGGAGTCTTTGGTGGCGTTGGCGTACTGGCCGTAACCGCTGGAGATGGGGAAGGGCGTGCCCACGTAGCTGAAGGCGGTGATGTCGTAGTTGCCGGGGATGATGTATTTGGTGAAGTAGTCGTCGCTGGGCACCGCGTGGAGGGTGACCTTGACGCCGACCTGGGCCAGCATGTTCTGGACGAGCTCGGCCTCGGACTTGGTGAGCTGCAGGCCGGACGGCATGACGAAGCGCAGGGTCAGCTCCTTGCCGTCCTTCTTGCGGGTCTGGCCCTCCAGCCTCCAGCCGGCGGCGTCCAGGGCCCGCTTGGCCTTCTCGACGTCGTAGACGCCGACCGCGCCCGCGTTGTCCTGGTAGCCCTCCTGGGTGTTCATGAAGAAGTGGTTGTTCAGCAGGACGATCGGCCAGTCCAGGCCCTGCAGGTCGGACTGGGCGATGGCCTGGCGGTTGATGGCCGTCGCGACGGCCCGGCGGACGTTGACGTCGGAGAGCGCCGCGCTCTCGCCGTTCATCGTGATGTGCCGGAAGTCGGGTCCGGCCGCCTGCCGCACAACGGCGCCCGGGCTGCTCTTGGCCCGGGCGTAGTCGGGCGCGGACGGACCGACGTCGAAGGTGTCGAGCTCGCCGTTGCTGAAGGCGCCGACCAGCGCGTCGCTCTCCAGCGCCCGGTAGATGATCTGGTCCAGCTTGGCCCTGTCGCCCCACCAGGCGTCGTCCCTGACGACGGTGACGGTCTTGGCCGTCTGGTCGAACGAGACGAACTTGAACGGGCCCGCGGTCACCGGGATCTTGTTCAGCCATCCGCTGTTGAACCCGTCGGGGGTGGCGTTGGTGGACTTGGGATACAGCGGCCCGAACAGCGACTGCCAGTCACCGAAGGGCTTGGCGAAGGTGACGACGGCCTCGTAGTCGTCCGCGCCCCGCTCCACGCTCTCGATGTCCTTGTAACCCGTGACGCCCGCGACGCGGTAGTCGCCGTTCTTGCCGTTCATCGCCTGCCACTGGGCCCGGTAGTCCTCCCAGGTGATCGGCTTGCCGTCGGACCACTTCGCGCTCCGGTTGAGCTTCAGCCGGACGACCTGCTTGGGCTTGGTCTCGGTGACCTTCCCCTCCAGCAGGTAGTCGGGATTGGCGGAGATCTCCCCCTTCTCGTCGGAGCGGAAGGCCGAGGGCATGAGCGCGTCGATGACCTTCTTGACCATCGCCAGGTTGCCGTCGACGTGGTTGAGGTTCCAGTTGGTCGGATACTCGTTGAGGCCCCAGCGGAGCAGGCCCCCGTCGCGGACCCGGTCGCGGGGGACCGGGTTGATGTCGTAGGCCTTGACCGCCGAGGCGGAACCGGGCGACGACTCCCCTCCCGCGCCGCTCCGGCCGCCTTCTCCGCCCCCGTTCTGACTGCCGCAGCCGGCCAGAGTCAGCGAGCCGGCCACGCTCAGGGCGGCGGCGAACGCGCCCACGCGCCGGATTGATATCACGGTTCCTCCTGGTTTATACGACTTTGAGCTTCTCGGCGAAGTGGCATGCGGCACCGTGATCGGCTCCGAACGGGCGGATCGGGGGCTCCTCGTTCACGCACCGCGCCTGGCCGGTCTCGTCGAGGGTCTTGAACTTCGGACAGCGGGTGCGGAAGCGGCAGCCGGAGGGGGGGTCGGCCGGGCTGGGCAGGTCGCCCTCGAGCAGGATGCGCCTCCTGGAACGCTCCTTCTCCGGGTCGGGCAGCGGGATCGCCGACAGCAGCGCCTGCGTGTAGGGGTGCATCGGGCTGTCGTAGACCTGGTCGGCCCGGCCGATCTCCACGATCTTGCCGAGATACATGACCGCGACCCGGTCGGCGATGTGCCGGACCACGGCCAGGTCGTGCGCCACGAACAGGTATGACAGGCCCAGGCGGCGCTTCAGGCCCTCCAGCAGGTTGATCACACCCGCCTGGATGGACACGTCGAGCGCCGAGACCGGCTCGTCGAGCACGAGGAGCCGGGGCTCCAGCGCGAGTGCCCGGGCGATGGCGATGCGCTGGCGCTGGCCGCCGGAGAAGTCCTGCGGGTAGCGGGCGGCGTGGCCGGGTTCCAGGCCGACCAGGTCGAGCAGCTCCCGGATCCGCGGCCCCGGGTCCTTCCTCCCGTGGGTGCGCAGCGGCTCGGCGATGATGTCGTAGACGGTCATCCTGGGGTCCAGCGAGGCCAGCGGGTCCTGGAAGACGACCTGCACGTCCCGCCGGACCGCCATCCGGTCGCGGGCGCCCAGCGTGGCCGTGTCGTGTCCCAGCACCACGATCGTGCCCCGCTGCGGCCTGGTCAGCTCCAGGATCTCCATCAGCGTGGTCGTCTTGCCGCAGCCCGACTCGCCGACCAGGCCGAGCGTCTCCATCCTGCGGACGTCGAAGCTGATGCCGTCCACCGCGTGGACCGTGCCGATCCGCCGCCGGAAGACCGACCCCTTCAGCAGCGGGTAGTGCTTGGCCAGGTCCTCGACCGCCAGGACCACCTCACGCTCCTCGCGCGGCGGCCGTACGGGCCGCCCGTGAGCCGCGGGAGGCTCGGGAGAGCCGGCCGCGCGCCCGCCGGTCCCGGCGTGGTAGACCTGGGCCGGCGACCAGCCCTCCGCCTCGATCTCGCCCGAGCGGATGCACGCGGCCAGATGCCCGGGTGAGCCCACCTGCTCCAGCGCCGGCTCCGCGTCGGAGCAGGCCGGGACGGATATCGGGCAGCGGGGCTCGAACGGGCAGCCGGGCGGCAGCGCCGCCGGCGACGGCGGGTTCCCCTCGATGGGGACCAGCGGCTGCCCGCCGCCCCGGTCCAGGCGCGGGATGGAGGCGAGCAGGCCCATGGTGTAGGGCATGCGCATGCGGTAGTAGACGTCGTCCACCGCCCCGACCTCGACGGCGCGCCCGGCGTACATGACCAGGACCCGGTCGGCCGACCCCGCCACCACTCCCAGGTCGTGGGTGATCAGGATGATCGCCGCGCCGGTCTCCCGCTGCGCCCGCTTCAGCACCTCCAGCACCTGGGCCTGGATCGTGACGTCGAGCGCGGTGGTCGGCTCGTCGCAGATGATCACGTCGGGGTCGTTGGCGATCGCCATCGCGATCATCACGCGCTGGCGCATGCCGCCGGAGAACTCGTGCGGGAACGCCTTGGCGCGCTGCGCGGCGTTGGGGATGCCGACCAGGTCGAGCAGCTCCACGGCCCGCTCCGCGGCCCGCTGCCTGGTGACCTTCTGGTGGATCCGCACGGCCTCGGCGATCTGGTCGCCCACCCGGTAGACCGGGGTGAGCGCGGACAGCGGGTCCTGGAAGACCATCGAGATCGTCTTGCCCCGGAACGCGGTGAGCGTCTTCTCCGCCGCCCCGAGGATCTCCCGGCCCCGCAGCAGCACCGAGCCCGCGACGCGGGCGTGCGGCGGGAGCAGGCCCATCACCGCCAGCGAGGTGACCGACTTGCCGGACCCCGACTCGCCGACGATGCCGAGCACCTCTCCCGGGCGGACCGCGTAGCTGACCCCCCGCACGGCGCGCACCGCGCCGGGTCCGGACCCGAAGGTGACGCTGAGGTCGGTCACCTCGAGGACCGGGCCGGCCGGTCCGGGCCGGACCCCCGTGCCCGCCTGGCGCTCGCCACACTCTCTCATTGTCCGCCCCTTTTCGCGCCGGGATCGAAGGCGTCCCGCAGGGAGTCGCCCACGAGGTTCACCGCGAGCACGGTGACGATCAGCAGCCCGGCGCAGAACCAGAACGTCCATGGGGCGTAGACGGCCGTCTTGGCGCCGTCGGCGATGAGGCTGCCCAGCGAGACGTCGGGCGGCTGGATGCCGAAGCCGAAATAGGACAGGGAGGTCTCGGTGAGGATCGCGGCGCTGACGTTCAGTGTGGCGTCCACGGCCAGCAGCGAGGACATGTTCGGGATGACGTGCCGGAATATGATCCTCACCGGCGGCACGCCCATGAACCTGGCCGCCTGGATGAACTCCCGCTCCTTCAGCGAGATGGTCATGCTCCGGACGATCTTCGAGGTGACCATCCACAGGAACAGCGCCAGCACGAGCACGAACAGCAGCCACTGGCCCTCGGCGAAGAGCGGCGACATGATCGCCAGGATCAGGAAGGCCGGCAGCACCAGCATCAGGTCGGTGAGCCAGGTCAGCGACCTGTCCGCCCAGCCTGTGAAGTATCCGGCGAAGGCTCCGACCACGGCCGCCAGCGTGGTGCCGACCACCGCGGCGAGCAGGCCCACGATCAGCGACTTCTGCATGCCGCGCAGCGTCACCGCGTACACGTCGGCGCCGGTCTGCAGGGTGCCCCACCAGTGCGCGGCGGAGGGCGGCTGCAGGAACGCCGTGAAGTCCTTGTCGGTGTAGGTCCACCTGCCCAGGTGCGGCCCGGCGAAGGCCAGCAGGAACATCAGGGCCAGCAGCGCGGCCCCCAACCGGCCCTGGGGTGAGTGGAGGAAGTGGGCGCCGACCACCCGGAGCCGGGAGGGCGCCTGGAGCCTGCCGATGGCCGCCTGCTGCTCGGCGAGCTCCTCGTCGGAGATGGTCATCTTCTCGCTCCCCCCACCCGGACCCGGGGGTCGAGGACGGCGTGGAGCACGTCGGAGGCCAGCGAGGCGGCCAGCACCGCCAGGGCCGCGAAGCAGCTGATCGCCGCGACGGTGTTGACGTCGTTGGTGGCGATGGAGTTGACGAGCTGCTCGCCCATGCCGTGCCAGCCGAAGATCTTCTCGGTGAAGGTGGTGCCGACCAGCAGCGCGCCGAAGGTGAAGGCGAAGTAGGTGACCGCCGGGATCAGCGCGGTGCGCAGCGCGTGCCGGATCAGTGCGGTACGGCGGCGCAGCCCCTTGGCCATCGCCGTGCGGATGAAGTCGGCGCCGAGCACGTCGAGCATCATGTTGCGCTGGTAGCGGCTGTAGACGGCGACCAGCCCCAGGGAGAGCGAGAGCGTGGGCAGGATCAGGTGCTGGAGCCGGTCCACCGCCTGGGCCGGCAGGCCCCCCTGCAGACCGGGGGTGGCCTCGCCGCTGACCAGGAAGATCTGGGTGCCGAACAGCCCGTTGAGCCAGACCCCGGCGATGATCAGGATGTTGGCCAGCACGACCGTCGGGACCGCGAGGACGACGAAGGAGGCCCCCGTCGACAACCGGTCGAACGCGCCGTACTGCCTGACCGCCGCGTAGGCGCCGACGGACACCCCCGCGACGCTGCCCAGGACCAGGCCGATGGTGATCAGGCGCAGGGTGACGCCGACCCGCCGCCCGAGGTCCTCGCTGACCGAGCCGCCGGTCACCGACTTGCCGAAGTCGCCGTGGACGACGCCGTCCGCCCAGGTCAGGTAGCGCTGCGACAGCGGGGTCCGGTCGTTGAGGTTCAGCTCGGTGAGACGGGCGTCGATGACCGCCGGCGGGATCGGCGGGTTGCGGCCCTCGTAGTTGGAGCGGGGGTCGAGCGCGGCTGCCGCCAGCATGTAGGCCAGGCTCGTGGCCACGACGATCAGCACCAGGTAGTTGAGCAGTCGACGAAGAAGGAATCCCGCCATCGTCCCCCCTCCGCGCTCCCTGCTGTCGATGGCCATCCTGCTACATGTTGCGTCCACTCAACTACAGGGAGTGCTCAATCAGGGGTGCGATCTCAGTCAAGGGCGGTGTCGGTCCTGTTCCACCGGGCGCCGGGTCCGAGCCCGGCGGGCCCGCGCCCGCGGCGCGCGGGTCATCGGCCGCCGGATCCGGCCCGGTGGCGCAAGTCAGCGTCCGGCGGCACGGCCGGCGTCCGGCGGCGCGCGGGTCAGCGTCCGGCGAGTTCGTCCACGGCGGCGCGCAGGTCGGCGCTGGTGATCGTGGTCAGGTCGGCGGCGCTGGCGGTGCCGCCGAGCTGGGCGGCCAGGCGCACGTCGCGGCGCATCGCGGCGCGCTCGAACAGCGAGCGCGCGAACCGGCCGTTGCCGAGGCCGTCGATCAGGCCCTCGCCGCAGACCCAGGTGAACACTTCGACCAGGTCCCGGCGGGCGGCCTCGTCGAACCGGTCGCCCGACCGCCCGGCGAGCAGCTCGGCGATCTCGGCGAGCTCGCCAGGCTGGTAGGAGGGGAACAGCACGCGCTGGTCGAACCTGCTGGCCAGGCCGGGGTTGGCCGCCAGGAACCCGTCCATCTCGCGTCCGTATCCGGCCAGGATGACCACCAGGCGGTCACGGTCGTCCTCGGCCCGCTTCAGCAGCGTCTGCACGGCCTCGGCGCCGAAGGCGTCGCCCCCGGCGTAGCCGGAGTTGATCAGGCTGTAGGCCTCGTCGATGAACAGCACCCCGCCGAGCGCGCGGTCCACCAGCTCGTTGGTCTTGATCGCGGTGGCCCCGAGGTGCTGGCCGACCAGGTCGGCCCGCTGGGCCTCCACCACGTCGGGCTGGGTGAGCAGCCCCAGCGCGGCGAAGATGCGGCCCAGGATGCGGGCCACCGTGGTCTTGCCGGTGCCCGGCGGCCCGGCGAAGACGAAGTGCCGCATCTGCGGCGGGGTCGGCAGGCCCCGCTCCTGGCGCATCCTGGCCACCTTGAGCTGTGCGGTGATCGCGTGCACCTGCCGCTTGACCGGCTCCAGCCCGGCCATCCGGTCCAGGTCGGCGAGCGCCTCCTCCAGGCTGGGCGTGGCCTGGTAGCCCCGGAACCGGACGGTGAGCTCGTCGAAGGCCTTGGCGACGTCCTGGGCGGAGGTGGTCACCAGGTCCTCGGTGGTGGGTGAGCCGCCCGCGCCCACCACCCGCACGTCCCGGGCCTGGGCGGCGGCCTCCACGAGGCTGCGCACGAACCGGGCGTTGCCCAGCTCGTCGACGATCGCGCGCCGGTGCACGTCCTCGAAGCGGGCCAGCAGCGCGGGCGCGGCGTCCTCGGCCATCCGGTCGCCGCGCCGCCGCTGCAGCAGCTCGGTGATCTGCAGCAGCTCCTGCGGCAGGTAGCTGGGGAAGCGGACCCGCCCGGAGAACCGGCTCGACAGGCCGGGGTTGGACGACAGGAAGGCCGACATCTCCTTCTCGTATCCGGCCAGGATGACGATCAGGCGGTCGCGGTCGTCCTCGGCCCGCTTCAGCAACGTCTGCACGGCCTCGGAGCCGAAGCGGTCGGGCTGGCCGTCGCCGGAGTTGATCAGGCTGTAGGCCTCATCGATGAACAGCACCCCGCCGAGCGCGCGGTCCACCAGCTCGTTGGTCTTGATCGCGGTGGCCCCGAGGTATTCGCCCACGAGGTCGGCCCGCTGGGCCTCCACCACGTAGGGCGTCTCCAGCAGGCCGAACGCGTAGAAGATCTTCGCCACGGTCCTGGCCACGCTGGTCTTCCCGGTGCCCGGCGGGCCGACGAAGACGAAGTGCCGCATCGGCGGATCGGTGGTGTATCCCGCCTCCCTGCGCAGCCGGGAGGCCTCGATCGAGGCGGCGATGGAACGCACCTGCTCCTTCACCGGCGCCAGGCCGATCATGCTGTCGAGCTCGCCGAGGGCCTCCTCCACCGAGATCGGCGGCGGCGCGGCCCGCTCACCGGAGGCGGCGGCCTGCTGCCCGCCCTCGCGGGCCCGGAGCCGGGCCGGCTGCTCGGCCCCCGCCAGCGCGGCCCTGACCTGACGGGCCTGGACGAAGCGGTAGACCAGCACCGCGGCCGCCACGCCGTACGCGGCCCACAGGGCGACGGCCGGCGACACCGGGGTGAGCGCGAGGGCGGCCACCGCGGCGGGGGCCAGCGCCATGAGCGTGGTCAGCCACGGGGGGACCCAGCGGATGAGGTGCGCGGCCCCGGCCACCAGGACGGCCAGCAGCAGCAGCGCCGTGGAGGGCTGCCGCACGCCGCCGTACAGGCTCTGGAGGACCGGCAGGAGCAGCCCCCAGGCGGCCACCACCACCAAGGTGGCGGCGCCGCGGGGGAAGCGCAGGGTCAGCACGGCGAAGGCGAGCAGGGCGAGCGCGACGAGGAAGGCGTCGAGCGGCGACCAGCCCATGCCCAGCGCCAGCACGACGGCCCCGATCAGCAGCGCGGCGTAGATCACTCTGCGCAGGAACGGTGAAAGCCGGAAATAACGCAGTCTGACTTGTTCGAACGCATCCCGTGCCGCCGCGCGCCCCGCCGGCCGGGCCCTGTCGGGTTCCCGCATCACGCCTCCCCGGTCCGCCCCCGGTTATACCGCACCGGGAAGACGTTTGCGCGTGCCTGCGCAACGCGCCACGCCGCCGTACGGCACGATCAGATAAACGGATGAGACCGGATGAATCCTACGGTCCGGGCACCGGGCCCCGGGGGCGTGTCCCGACCCGGGAGACACCCCGCCGCCGGGGGCCGGGCAGGGGAATGTCACCGGCCGGGAAGGGGCGGCGCGGGCGACGGGGCCGGCCAGGCCTGTCAGCCGGGGCGCAGGCGGCCCTGATGGCGGCCCGGATACTCGCCCACCACGACGTGCTCGGGGGTGACCCGGAGCACGGCGGCCTCGGCGTCGCCGACCGCGACGCCGCGCACCTCGGCCCAGAACCGGCGTTCCAGCGGGTCGGCGACGAACACCGCCACCCGCGGGTCGCGCTCGGCCGCCTGCCACGCGTCGTCGGCGGCGATCAGGCGGAGCTCGCCGCCCGGGCCGACCGAGCTGACCGAGCCGACGGCCAGGGCGCGTGGCCCGGTGGGGTCGGCGTAGGCGAGCACCACGCCGCGGGCGTGGGTGAAGGCGCGGCGCACCTGCCCGCTGAGCCGCACCGGGGGCCTGACGTCGCCCGGCAGCCGGGAGCCGCAGTTTTCGCACATCATCAGGGAGGCCCGCCACGGCCCCGGCACGCCCCGCCACCACGCCCGGGCCGATCTGGCGGCGAAGACGGCCACCAGCGCGGCCAGCGCCCCGAGCCCGGCCCGCCAGGACCACTCGCCCAGCACTCCGGCGAGTCCCAGCGCCGGCACCGTCGCCGCCACGCCGAGCGCCAGGGAGGCGGCGACCAGCAGGACCAGCGCCACCTTGAGCCAGCGGTCCGTGGCGAGCACCTGGCGCAGGCAGGAGGCCAGCCCTCCCCTGGCGTGCGCCCAGCCGAGCGCGAGCGGGACGGCCGGCGCGGCGGAGGCCCACCCCGGCCCGTCCAGGAGCAGGGCCGCCCCCGCGGTCAGGGCGAGCGCCGACCACGCGCGGCCCGCCACCAGCCAGAGGGTCACATCGATGTTCCGCCGGGCCGTGCGGTCCCGGTGGGCCGCGGTGAACTCGGCCAGCGCCCTGACCGGCCGCCCCCGCCACGCCTCGACCAGCACGCGCAGGACGATCACGGCCGCACCGTTGAGGAGGACCAGCCCGGCCAGGACCGCCCACACACCGCCCGGCGACGCCGGGCCGAAGACGAACGGGGGGACCGTCCGGGGAAGGGTGGCGATCGCCGCGACGTAGGCGGCGACGGCGATCAGGGCGATCGAGACGGACATGCCGAGCCACGGGTCGCGGGCGAGCATGCCGGGGACGTACGGCCAGAGCCTGACCCGGTGGGCCTGCCTGAGGGTGACCGCCAGCACGGCGGCCAGCACCGCCGCGCCGCCGAGCCTGGCCTCGGCGACCATGCCGGGGCCGAAGGCCACGGCGGCGACCACGGCGAGCGAGGCGGCCAGCAGGACCCGGACCTGCCGGGACCACACCTCCATGGCCCGCCTGGCCCGGCCGGTCTCGCGGGGGTCGACCGGCCAGGCGGGATCGTGGTGGCCCCGGGGCCGCTCCCAGCGCAGGAGGGCCAGGCCGAGGTTGACCCGGGCGCCGGGGTGGTCCTCCAGGCGGCGCAGCGCGTCGCGGTAGGCGCTCTCGGCGCGGCGGTGCTCGCCGCGCAGCAGCGCGAGATCGCCGACGAGGACGTGCGGGTCGGGCTCCTCGGGCGCGTAGCGGACGGCCCTGACCGCCTGGACCCACGACTCCCGCCAGCGTCCCGGCGCCCGGCGGAGGGCCGTGCCCAGGCGCAGCCGCGCGGCCCAGGATCCGGGCGCCAGCCGTACGGCCTCCTCGGCGGCGGCCACGGCCTCCGCGTCGCGGCCGAGCCGTTCGAAGGCGAGGCTGGCCAGGCGGTATCCCCAGCCGGCCTCCGCTCCGGCCCGGGGGTCGCGGTCCACCGCCTGACGGGCGGCCTCCAGCGCGGCCTCCGGCTGGTCACGGCCCAGCCAGGCGACGGCCGCGGCGCACCATTCGCGCGGATCACCGGGGTCCAGCGGGGACGGGACCTCGGCGGAGTCCTGTCCGACGGGACCGCTCACCACGACGGCTCATGCGCCTTGCGCTGACTCCCCACGACCGCCATGGTCCGTGCGCGATCACTGTTTGCCTAGATGGCGGATATATGCCTGTATCTCTCTAGAGAGGTCGCGCGCGCCGTCACGGGATGTGCATATCAGCGTGAACCCGATCGTCCGATGCCGTCTCATTCAGTGCCGGACTTCGCCTAAGCTGCGACGCATGTTCGTCCAGGCTGGCAACTCCTGAGCGGCCTATGACCACCACCATGGGGGTCGTGGCCGGCGCCACACTCGACGGAAGCGATCCGCGGGCGCGCGGGGCCGGCCGCTGGCCGGTCCTGATACTTCTCTGCTTCAGTCTCCTGCTGATCGCGGTGGACGCCACCGTCCTGCACATCGCGGTCCCGGCGCTGACCGCCGCGCTCGAACCGAGTTCGGTGGAACTGCTGTGGATCATCGACGTCTACTCGCTGGTGGTCGCGCCGCTGCTGCTGACCTTCGGCACGCTCGGCGACCGCTACGGGCGCAAACGCCTGGTGCTGGCCGGTTACCTCGTCTTCGGCGCCGCCTCCGCCGCGGCCGCGTTCGCGCCGACCCCGCTCACGCTCATCACCGCGCGGGCCTTCCTCGGCGTCGGCGGCGCGATGATCATGCCTGCCACGCTCTCCATCATCCGGCAGGTCTTCACCGACCGGCGCGAACGCGCGATCGCATTGGGCGTGTGGAGCGCCGTGGCGGCGGCCGGAGCCGCGGTCGGACCGCTCATCGGCGGCCTGCTCGTCGAGCACTTCTGGTGGGGCGCCGTCTTCCTGATCAACGTGCCGATCCTGCTGGTGCTGCTGCCCGCCGCCGCCAGGATCCTGCCCGAGTCACGTCGGCGCGCCTCGCAGCCGTGGGACGCGCCCAGCGCGCTGCTGTCCGTGCTCGGCATCCTCTCGCTGGCCTTCGGTCTGAAGGAGGCGGGGTCGGGCCATCCGGGCGGGGTGGTGGCGTTCCTGTGCGGGGCCGGGCTGCTGACCTGGTTCGTGCGCAGGCAGCGGCGGCTGCCCTTCCCCCTGCTCGACCTCGGCCTGTTCCGGCGGCGGGCGTTCTCCGTCGGGGTGGCCGCCGTGCTGCTGACGGTCTTCGCGCTGGTCGGGCTGGAGCTGATGCTCGCCCAGTATCTGCAGCTCGTGCTCGGCGACAGCCCGCTCGCGGCCGCGGTCCGCATGCTCCCGCTGATGATCGCCGCCGTCGCGGGCGGCCTCGCCGGCGCGCAGTTGCTGCGCCGGGTCGGGCTGCGCGCCACGATGAGCGGCGGCCTCGCGCTGACCACCCTGTCCCTGCTCCCCCCGCTGGGCTGGGGGACCGAGCCGCACCCGCTGGTGCTGGCGCTCTGCTTCGTCGGCATCGGCTTCGGCATCCAGGTCACCCTGCTGGCCGCCTCCGACACGATCATGTCGTCCACCCCCGAGTCGCGGGCGGGCGGCGCCGCCGCGATCGAGGAGACCGCCTACGAGCTCGGCGCCGGGCTGGGGGTGGCGGTCCTGGGCACGATCACCACCATCGTCTACGCGCCCTCGCTGGGCCCGGTCGCGGGCGTCTCCCCCGAGCTGATGACCCTGGCCCGCCAGTCGCTGGCCGCCGCCGCGCACGCGGCACAGGAGATCGGCGGCGCCGGAGGGAGCGCGCTGCTGGCCGCGGCCCGCGTCGCGTTCGTCTCCGGGCTGCACACCACGCTGGTGGTGAGCGTGTTCCTGCTGGGCGCGACCGCCACGGCGGTGGCGCTCCTGGTCCCCCGCCGATCGGCTGACCAGGACAGCTCCGACTGACGGGTTTGGACAGCCGCCGCGCGGTCATCTATGGGCAGGAACGGGGAATCTGACCAGAATGAGGAACCGTGCGACGAACCCTCCACGATCTCGCCGCCCTGGCCGCCAGGCTGGGGGTGGGCGGGATCTTCTTCGCCAACGGGTGGCACAAACTGGAGGCGGGGCTGACCGCCACCGGTGACCAGTTCGCCACCCTGGGCGCCCCCGCCCCCGGTGTCTGGGCCGCCACCACGATGCTCATGGAGCTCATCGGCGGAGCCCTGCTCGTGGCCGGGCTCGCCGTACCGGCCTGCGGGCTGCTGCTGTTCGCCGAGGCGGTCGCCGTGTTCGTCCTGGCCAGTGGCGATCAGGGCCTGCCGCTGACCGGCGGCGACGTCAACCTGGTCGTGGCGCTCGGCGCGGCCTCCATCCTCCTGGCGGTCGGCGGCGCAGGCCGCCTGTCGGTCGACCACATGGTGGTGATCAAGCGGCGTGAGGCCGAGGCCGCCGAGGACTTCGCCGCCGAGGCCGAGGCCGACGACGTCATCGCCGCACTGCGCGAGCCGGAGGCCCTCGGGCCCGCCCAGCCCTCCCCGTCCGCCCCGGCGGAGGCGGCGGAGGCGGCGGAGCAGCCGGTCCGGGCCGGGAAGACGGTCCAGGCGGAGCGGCCGGCACGGGCCGGCAGGACCGGGAAGCCTGCCCAGACCGCCCCCGCGGACGGCGCCGAGCCCGGCGGGGACGGCCCGGAGTCCCCCGCCCTCCCGCCCCGGGCGCGCCGCCGCAGCACGGCGGGCGAGCCGGAGCCCGGCTCCCACCCCGGCCAGAGCGCCGACACCCTGGTGGCCGGGCAGAAGGACGGTCCCGCCCGAGACGGCGACGGCACCTGAGGCGGACGCCGTCCTGAGACGGACGCAGGTCCCGAAGAAGCAGGTCCGGAGAGGGAGGAGCCGCCCCATCGGGGCGGAGGGGGCTGCCTCGGCGCCGGCGCCGGTCTCTTGCCACGGCCCCGGGCCGGGCTCGGCGGGTCAACCGGCGAACATGATCACGCTGTCCGCATAATTAACTCCGTATACGCACATAACGGTCGACTGATTCCCCACAATGGGCGCATGCGTCTGCCCGGCTGGTTCACCGAGCGGGTCGAACCCGCCCCCGCGGAGGGTGAGCTCCGCGTCTCCACACTCGAACTCTTCTTCGACCTGGTCTTCGTCTTCACCGTCACCCAGCTCACCAGCCTTCTGGCGGACGGGCTGCAGGACGGCCGGCCCCTCGAAGGCGCGCTGCGCGTGCTGCTGGTGTTCGGCGTCATCTGGTGGATGTACGCGGGCTACGCCTGGCTGACCAACGTCGTCCCCCCGGTACGGCCCGCCCGCCGGGTGCTGACCCTGTTGGGCATGGCTGGTTTCATGATCGTCGCGCTGTCGATCCCGTCGGTGTTCGACGGCGACGGCGTGGCGTTCGCGGTCGGCTACCTGCTGCTGATCACCGTCCACGCCGGACTGTACCTGCAGGCCACCTCGGCCTTCGCCCGGGTGATCCCGTTCAACCTCTGCGGGGTCGCGCTGATCGGCGTGGCGAGCTTCGTCGGCGCGCCGTACAACTACCTGCTCTGGGGTGCCGCGGTGCTGCTGCTGTGGGGCAGCCCCTACTTCATCGGGCAGAAGGGCTTCGCCCTCAAGGCCGCTCACATCGTGGAGCGCCACGGCCTGCTGGTGATCGTGGTGCTCGGCGAGTCGATCGTGGCGATCGGCATCGGCGCCAAGGGGCTGCACATCGGCTTCACCCTCGGCCTGGCGGCGACACTCGGCCTCGCGCTGACGGCCTGCCTGTGGTGGATCTACTTCGGCGGGGACGACGAGCCGCGCGCCGAGCACGCTCTGGCCGGGGCCGAGCCGGTCCGGCGCACCCGGCTGATCCTCGGCGCCTACTTCTACGCCCACATCCCGATTCTGCTGGGCGTCGTCGCGGTCGCCGCCGGGGTCAAGAAGCTGATCGGCCACCCGGTCGATCCGCTGAAGCCATCCGCCGCCGTCACCCTGGCCGTGGGCGTCGCGCTGTTCCTGGCGGGCAACGCCTGGTTCCGCCGGGTCCTGGGCATCACAGGCAACCGGCTGAGGAACGGCGGCGCCCTGATCTCACTCGTGACGGTCGCCCTCGGGCTCTGGTCGGCCCTCGCACAGCTCACCGCGCTGGTCGCGCTGGTGGCCATGGTGATCGTGCTGGAGCGGCGCTCGGCCCCCCGTGGTCACGTTCTGGAACCGTCCGGCCACTGACCGGCCGGCCGTCGCCCCCCCGGCCGCCGCGCGGACGGCGGCCGGGGGGCGGGGAGGCCCCCGGCGCGCTCTCGGGCAGCGAGGACCTCGGCCCGGTCACGGGCCGCGAGACTCTCAGCCCGGTCCTGGGCGTTCGAGACTCTCAGCCTGGTCCTGGGCGTCGAGGACCTCGTCTCCGTGGTCGAACGCCCATTCCCCGAAAGCCTCGATCAGCGGCACCAGGGTGCGGCCCAGGTCGGTGAGCTCGTACTCGACCCGCGGAGGCGCCTCGGCGTAGGCGCGGCGGGAGACGAGGCCGTTGTACTCCAGCCTGCGGAGGGTCTCGGTGAGGACCTTCGCGCTGATCCCCCCGATGTGCTCCCGCAGATCACCGGGCCGGCACGGACCGGCCCGCAGAGCCCAGACGACGACGGCGCTCCAGGTGTTGCCGATCAGGTCGAAGGCGAGCCGGGCACGGCAGTCGGCGAGGAACACGCCGGGGTCCTCCAGTATCGCTGAGGCGTTACGCACCGGATGGTGCGTAATGAGTTTTCTACATTCGTCCCTACATCAGCCAGATGACAGGAGGACGGATGCGTATCGGCATCCTCGGCGCGGGCCGCATGGCGGACGCGCTCGGAACGCAGTGGATCCGCGCGGGACACGAGTTGACGCTGAGCGGCCGGGACCCGGCGAAGGTCGCCGCCCTCGCCGAACGCCTCGGCCCGGCCGCGCGCGCGGGCACCTGGACCGAGGCCGCGACGGCCGGCGAGGTGGTGCTGCTGGCCATCCGCGATCACGCGGCGCTCGACGTCCTGGAGGCGGCCGGCGCCGCCGGCGGGACGCTGCGCGGGCGCGTGCTGATCGACTGCACCAACCCGGTCGTTCCGGAGCGGTTCACCCTCGCGACGGAGGGCGGGCCGTCGATGGCCGAGCGCGTCGCCGCGACCGCCGTCGGCGCCCGCGTCGTCAAGGCCTTCAACCTGTGCCACGAGGACGTCTGGCGGATGACGCCGCCCGTCTTCCACGGCACCCCGCTGGCCGTACCGCTGTGCGGGGACGACGACGACGCGCTGGCGACCACGCGCTCACTGGTCGAGGACCTGGGATGCGTGGCGGTCGAGGGCGGCGGCCTGGAGCGTGCCGGGCTGCTCGAGGCGACGGCGGCGTTCATGATCGGCCTGTGGTTCGGCGGCGCGGACGCCCAGGCGGTGCTGCCGCCGCTGGAATTCGCCTTCGGGAGACCCTGACCGGAATGGCCGCCGTAACGGCGGCCATTCACCGGCGTAACGGAGTTGCGGACCGACAGATCCGCCATAGAAGAACAGATGGCTTTATTTCCTAGCGCCGACGACATTCCACGGCAAGATCAAAGGCCCCCATGTCCTTCCATGGCGCCAGAAGATCTAACGCCACCAAATCGCTACCCACAAGGGGATCGCGCGTTATTCGATCTTGAATCTCCGTTCACCGTCACGTTCTGGTCACCTGCCCACTTCTGGATACGGATTTGCTGGTGAAGTCATCCGGCGGGAAGAAACTCGCTCAACGGACATCCTAGGCACGCGTGGTGCGATCGGGAATTGTCCGGCCATTCTGGAATCACAGCGCAGGTTCGACTCGCAGGCTATTCACCGGGCAACATTTCAATCAAAACGTGCAGAATTGAGACAGGAGTGGCACAGCAATCAAAGTCCTCTTCGGTAGCCGGCTGCTTGCCGTCGCGGTCGCGATGGCGGCCGCCCAGGCCGGTGCCGTGGCCAGTGCGGCGTCCGTGCCGGCCAACGACCCCGCAACGGTTTACGCCTGCGTGAAGTCCTTCGGGCCGACCAAGGGAAGGCCCCGCGTCCTCGGTACCGGGATCACCACGTGCTTCATCGACGAGACGCGGATCGTGTGGAACGTCGAAGGTCCGCCCGGCCCCCGGGGCCTTCCGGGGCCCGCCGGTCCGCGAGGGCCCAAAGGAGACACCGGCGACCAGGGGCCCCAAGGGCGACACCGGCCCACAAGGCGAGCAAGGTCCACAGGGTCCGCAGGGGCCTGCGGGTGTCATCGTGGCTCCTCAGGACGTCGACGAGACCGTCACGATCGACGGTGACGACGTCGGGACCGCCGTTGCCATCTGCCCGGTGAACACGACGCTGATCAATGGTGGATACGTGAACCCGGACGGGTTGATCGTCCCCGTCGACCGGGCCGACAACGCCAACAACTCCTGGACCGTGACGGCCAGGAACTCCGGCGTCCTGCCCGCCCAGATCACCTCTCACGCCACCTGCTGGCCGCTGAGCTGATCTGAGTTTCAAACCGTCCGTGGGCCCGGCACGATCATTCGTGCCGGGCCCACGGCACAGGTGTCATGGGACGCCTGGAGCAGTCGTATCCGGGCGACACCTGTCCGGCCGGCGGCGCCGGCAAGCGACAGACGACAGACGGCAGGCGGCAGGCGGCAGGCGGACCGCTCACCGTCTCGGTGAGCCGCGCCGACGGCGGTCGTCCGGCCGTCCGTCTGTCCGTCCACGCTGACGGTCGTTCACCCACCGGGCTTGACGGCCGTTCTCCCGCTGAGTGGCGCCCGCCGCCCGACCTGACGGCGGGCTGAACGGCAGTCGCCTCCCTACGCGCCCTGCTGGGTGGGGATGCCGACCCGGTCGACGATCGTGTCCGCGCCCTCCTCGCGGGCGCAGTGCGCGCAGCAGAACCAGCGCCGGCCGGCCTGGACCCCGTGCCCGACGACGCGGACCCCGCAGCGCTCGCAGATCGGCGCCATCCGCTGGATCGCGCATTCGAAGCTGTCGAAGACGTGCACGGCCCCCTGGGCGTGCACCTCGAAACTCATGTCATAGTCGTTGCCGCAGACCTCACACTGCGCCATGTTTCCCCCCGAAAACGTCGGTTCATCCGGGCCGGGCACGAGTGATCGTCTCCGACCTGATCAGGCGGCTTGTATATGCCCTTACCTGCGCAAACTAGTTTCCGGCTCCGGGAAAGCGTCACGCCATGGATCACGGTCGACAGTTGGGCCCGTCATTCGCGGACCACACCCGGGCCAACGGCCGCGGGCGTTCCGCCCGAACCCGGCGGGTGAGCGGCCCATCCCGGAAGCGGCCGCCGCCCGGGGCGGACGGCCTTCACACGGGGACGGCCCCCGTTACCGTGGTGCCGCCTGCGGGAACGGAGTTGATCGTCAAGGAGCCGCCCACCTCGGCGAGACAGGCCCGCATGGCGGCCAGGCCTCTCCCCCCGGACCGGTGGGACCGGTCGGCGGCGAACCCCGCGCCGTCGTCGCTGACGGTCATGCGCAGGCCGCTCGCGCTCAGCGTGACCGCGACGGAGACGTGCCGGGCACCGCTGTGCCGTTCGACGTTGGCGAGGGCTTCGAGAACCGTCGCGTACACCGCCCGGGCCAGGTCCCGCGGCACGGCCGTACCGGGCAGCGCCCATGTCTCGACGACGATGCCGGTCCGCTCGCCCCAGCGGGCCAGGTAGCTCTCCAGGGCCTGGGTCAGGCCCTCACCCGTGAAGTCACTCGCATCGGACAGTTTGAGCATCGAAACTTCCCCCTGCGTCGTCTCCTCCGGCCGAGACTGTAGGTGATCGGCTGTCGCGGGGGCGTCCGCCATCAGGGTGATTCACCTCATTCGCTCGGGTGATTATCGTGCCCGGCGCTGGGAAGCGCCGCTCAGGACGCCACCCCGAAGACGGCCGTTCCGAAGGCCGCCACCGCGATGGCCAGGGCGGACACCACCAGAATGATCAGGGCGAGCGGCACCGGGCGGACGCGTCCGGCGCGCGCCATGAGACGGTGGCGGTCGGCCTCGATCCACTCTCGCAGCCGGGGCCAGGCGTACGGCAGCGCCGGATGGGCCAGGGCGACCTCGCCTCCCCGGCGGACGACCAGGCAGTCGAACGCCTCGACGACCCGGGCCTCGGTCCCCGCCCGGGGAGCTCTCACCTCCCGGGTCACCAGCCCGCCGCCGGCGGGCAGCACGACGAACCGGAGGAACACCTCGCGGACGAGCTCTCGCTCGGCCGGGTCCAGGGCGGCGTAGACGTCCTCCGCGAGGGTGCCCAGCCCGGGATCGTCACAGGCGGTGCGGAGCCTGGCCGCCACGTCACCGCCGGTGACGAGCAGGGGATCCGCCGCCACGGGCACCGCGCCGGGGGACCCGCGGTCGCCGCGCACGGCGCCGGAAGCCACCTCCCCCGCACACCGGACGCCGGAAGCCATCCCTTCCGCACACCGGACACCGGAAGCCACCTCCCCCGCACACCGGACGCCGGCAGTCCTGTCGCCGCCACCGGCTGTCCCGGAGGCCCCATGGCCGCCGCACGCGATCCCGGAGGCCCCGTCGCCGGGCGCGGTGGGCGGGGGCTCAGCGCGGCTCTCCCCGGCGACCAGGGCGGTGAGCAGCTCACGGGCCGTGGGCCGGGCACGGGGGTCTCTGGCCAGCGCGGCGGCGGCCAGGTCGCGCAGCGTGCCGGGCAGGGGACTCAGATCGGGCCCGGCCTGGAGGATCCGCCGCATCACCGCGTCCAGGGTGGGCGCCGCGAACGGATCCTCGCCGGTCGCGGCGTAGAGCACGGTCGCCCCCCAGGCGAACACGTCCGCCGGGGCGCCCGTCCCCTCTCCGGTGAAGGACTCGGGCGCCGCGTAGGCCGGGGCACCGGCCCCCAGGCGGGCCGAGGTCAGCGACATCGCCGGGGTCCGCGCCAGCCCGAAGTCGATGACCCGGGGGCCGCCGGGGCCGAGCAGCACGTTGTCCGGCGTGAGGTCTCCGTGGACCACGCCGGCGCCGTGCAGGGCGGTCAGGGCGGTGGCGACCGCGGTCGCGAGGCCGAGCAGGTCGCCGCCGGCGAAGATCCGGCCGGCCCGGCGCAGGCTGGGGCCCTCCGCGTATTCGCTGACGACGTACGGTCTCCGACCGGCGTGGCCGGCGTCGAGCACGGCGGCCGTGCAGAACGGCGCCGCCCGGCCCGCCGCGGCGGCGTCCCGGGCGAGTCCCTCCCACAGCTCCGGATCGCCCTTGAGCACCTTCAGGGCCACCCGCCGGCCACCGGGGTCGTACGCCTCGTAGACCACGCCCCGGCAGCCCTCGCCCAGCCGTCCGGCCAGCCGGTAGGCCCCCAGGTGCTGCGGATCCCCCTCGATCAGCCTCGCCGCGACTCTCATAAGGGCTTGGATGCGATCTCAGGGTGGAAAGTTTGGGCTAACCAGGGCATACGTCGCGATACGGAATGTCAGCCAGATAGGTCCGCCACTCCTTCCGCGACAGGGTACGGCCGGCCCGCCCGCAGACCGCGAGCGCCACCTTCTCGGGATCGACCGGCTGCTCGGCCAGGACGCCTTCGGAGTCGACCGTGACCAGCCGTGATCCGTCGGCGGTGAACGCCAGCGACCGGAGGTCTCCGGTGTGCGTCACGATCGGCTGGCCCAGGCGTCGCCCGGTCGCGATGTCCCACAACGCCACCGACTGCGGGCCGGCCCCGGCCGCGACCACGTCGCCGCGCGGCGAGTAGACCAGCCCGGTACCGGCCTCGGCCCCACCGCGGATCAGGGCGCCCACCCGGCTCCTGGAACCCGTCTCCCACACCGAGATCCGCCCGACCCGGTCGGCGGTGGCGGAGCGGGCGCCGTCGGCGCTGAAGGCCATGGAGGTCACCGGGATGCTGACGGTCGGCGAGCCGTACGTCTCGCCGAAGGGTCTGCCGGTCGCCACCTCCAGCAACCGCTGCTGCCCGCCGGCGACCCCGATCGCCCTGCCGTCCGGGGTGAACCTCAGCGCCTCGACGTATTCCTGCTCCAGGGACCAGCGGTGCCGGCCGCTGGGCACGTCCCACAGGTGGATCTCCCCGCTGGGCGCCTTCTCGGGGTCGTAGTACAGGACGTAGGCGGCCACGGCGGTGCCGTCGGCGTTCATCGCCAGGGCGGGCACCTGGCCCCCGCGCGCGGTCTCGACGGCGGCGATCCGCCGGAAGGTGGCGGTGTCCCAGATCGTCAGCCTGGAGCTCGCCCCGCCGGTGTTGACCGCCAGCCGCCTGCCGTCGCCGCTGAAGGCCATCTCGAAGTAGCCGTCGGCGCCCTCGGGCCCCACCTTCAGGGCGGCGAGGGGCTCGCGCCGCCGGACGTCCCAGAGCCGGACCTCGCTCGCCCCGCTGTCCCGGGAGGCGAGCAGGCGCCCGTCCGGGCTCAGCGCGGCCCAGTGGGTTCCGGCGCCCTTGAGCGGGACGGGCCTGGTCAGCGCGGTGATGTCGAGGGTGGTGACCGACCCCTCGGTGAGGTAGCGCAGCGTGCGCCCGTCCGGGTCGAAGGCCGCGGCGGGCATGAACGCCTCGATCCTCTGGGTGAGCAGGAGCCGGCCGTCCTGGACCCGCCAGAGCTTGACGCTCGTCTCGTCCGTCGCGGCCAGGAAGCGCCCGTCGGGGCTGAAGCGCAGCGTCCCGCCGTTGCCCGGGGGGAACGGGCGCCCCAGGTCGGCCCCGGTGAAGGCGTCGCGCAGCTGGACGGTCTTGCCGCGGCCGACCGCGAGGGTCTTGCCGTCCGGGCTGTAGGCGACGCGCATCCCGCAGGTGTCGCACCGGCTCCCCAGCGAGATCCTGTCCAGGCCCGCCAGGGTGAAGGCCACCGCCTGCCCGTCGATGGTGCCGACGGCCAGCCCGCGGCCGTCGGCGGAGGTGTCGAAGTCGACGCCCGCGGCGGACGGGAACTGCTTGTCCCCGGTCACGGGGTTCCAGACCGTCAGCCCCTCCCCCTCTGTGACCAGGACCCGGTCCTCGGCCTGGCCGAAGTGGACCTGGGTGTCGCCGCCGCCCTCGCGTCCCTGGACGGCGAGGGCCGCGCCGGTCGGCCTGCCGCTGGCCACGTCCCAGAGTTTCAGCTCCAGCCCGCTGATCACCGCCAGCTGCCTGCCGCTCGGGCTCAGCGCGATCCCGCGCAGGTCGTCGCCGATCCCCCGGAACCCGCCGGTGCGCCGGCCCGTCCGCACGTCCCAGATCCGCACCTCGCCCCCGCCCGCGCTGACGAGCGTGCGCCCGTCGCGGCTCAGCGCCCGGAGCGTCTGTATCGCGGTGGCCGGGTCGTGGAAGGTGGCCGTCTCCCGCTGGGCGAGCGAGCCGGTGAGGCTCGCCCTGGCCTCGGCCACCGGGGCCAGCCGCCAGGCCGCCACGCTGAGCAGCATGGCCCTGACCGGCTCGGCGACCCGCAGTGACTCCGCCGTCGCGGCGAGCTGACGGGCCCCCGCCTGGTCGCGCTGGAGCGCGATGGTGACGTTGCGCGCCTCGGCCACCCTGCTCTGCTGCAGGGCGAGCGCCCCGGCGGCCAGCGCGACCACCAGCAGCGCGGCCAGTGTGATGGACAGCAGCCGGCCCCGGCGGGCACGGCGCCGGGTGAGCGCGGCGCCGGCCTCCAGGAAGTCGCGTTCGACCGGGCTCAGCGTGATGTTGCGGCGGCCGGTGGCCGCCCAGCTCATGGCGTTCTCCAGGCTGCTGCCCTGGAACAGGTCGCCGTCGCGGCGGCCCTGGGCCTGCCAGTGCCGGGCGGCGGTGAGGATCCCCCGGTGGACGGCCAGGCCGTCCCGGTTGGCCTGGACCCACAGGCGCAGCCGGGGCCATGCCTGCGGCAGGGCCGGCCGGGACAGCCAGACCTCCTGCTCGTCGTGAGTGACCAGGTAGGCGAAGACCTGGAGCACCCGCCGGACGGCGGTCGCCTCGCTCTCGGGCCGCCCGTCGAGGAGCTCGCCCCACTGCGCCCGCCGTACGGCCGGCTCGCCGTCGTCGGTCACGGTGACCATCCGGAGGAACACCTCGGGGGCGACCTCGCGCTCGGCCGGGCCGAGCGCGGTGTAGGCGTCCTCGGCGAGGGCGCCGAGCGCCGGGTCCGCGGAGGCGGCGCGGATCTGCGCTCCGGCGCTGCTGCCCGCCGCCAGCAGCTTCGGGGTGTCGAGCCGGCCGTCGTCGCTGACCAGGGCCAGCAGCAGCTCCCTGGCCGACGGCCTGGCCTGCGGATCCTTGGCGAGGGAGGCCGCGATGAACGGGCGCAGCCGTTCGGGCAGCATGTCGAGCTGGGGCTGGACGGACAGCACGCGGTGCATGACGCCGCCCAGGCTCTCGGCCCGGAACGGGTCGGCCCCGGTCGCGGCGAACACCATGATCCCGCCCCAGGCGAACACGTCGGCCGGGGTGCCCGCGCGCTGGCCCATGAAGATCTCCGGGGCCATGTAGGTCGGGGTGCCCGCCACCATGCCGGTGGCGGTCAGCGACATGTCCACCGTCCGGGCGATGCCGAAGTCGATCACCCGGGGGCCGTCCGGACCGAGCAGCACGTTGTCGGGCTTGAGGTCGCGGTGGATGACCCCGGCGTCGTGGATGGCGGTCAGCGCGGTGGCGACCGCGGTCGCCAGGCGGTGCAGGTCACCCCCGGTGAAGCGGCGCCCGTCGGTGATCGCCCTGC
Source organism: Streptosporangium sp. NPDC048886 (assembly GCF_055586905.1). NCBI lineage: Bacteria > Bacillati > Actinomycetota > Actinomycetes > Streptosporangiales > Streptosporangiaceae > Streptosporangium > Streptosporangium sp. NPDC048886. Next base: position 133,080 of record NZ_JBVJHH010000009.1, on the reverse strand, counting down.
GCAGGCTGGGGCCCTCGACGTATTCGGAGACGATGTACGGCCGGGGACCGTCCAGGTCGGCGTCGATCACGGCCGCCGTGCAGAACGAGGCGACCCGCCGGGCGGCGGCGGCCTCGCGGCCGAACCGGTCGCGCAGTTCGGGGTCGGCGCCCGCGTCGCCGTGCAGCACCTTGACCGCGACCCGCCTGCCCCCGGCGTCGTAGGCCTCGTAGACCACGCCCTGGCCGCCGGCGCCCAGCCGCCCGGCCAGCCAGTAGTCGCCCAGCCGTTGGGGATCCCCGTCGATCAGCCCGGTGCTCATCCCATACTCCGTTCACCGGTCTCATGCTCTGTTCACTGGCCTGTTGGACTCGCCGGTGGGCAGCATAGTTCTCCGGATGTCACACACTCAGGAGATGTCTCGTCCTCTCTGTGTGAACAGCGATGAAGATCTCGCGGCCGAGTTCGGCGCCCTCCGGCCCCGGCTGGTGGGCGTGGCCTACGGCCTGCTCGGCAGCCTCGACGAGGCCGAGGACGTGGTCCAGGACGCCTGGCTCCGGCTGGGCCGGGCGGACCGCGCGCGGATCCAGGACGTCACCGGCTGGCTGGTGGTGACGGTCTCCAGGCTCGCGCTGGACGTGCTGCGCTCGGCGCGCGTGCGCCGGGAGGAGTACGTCGGGCCGTGGCTGCCCGAACCGGTGGTGACCGTCGAGGCCGACCCCGCCGACCGGGTGACGCTGGACGAGTCGATGAGCCTGGCGATGCTGGTGGTGCTGGAGTCGCTCAGCCCGGCCGAGCGCACCGCGTTCGTGCTGCACGACGTGTTCGGGCTGCCGTTCGACGAGGTGGCCCAGGCGGTCGGGCGCACCCCTGCCGCCTGCCGCCAGCTCGCCGCCCGCGCCCGCAAGCACGTCGCGGCCCGGGCGCCCCGGTTCGAGGTGGGCGCGGCCGAGCACCGCAGGGTGGTCGAGGCGTTCTCCCGGGCCAGCGAGGGCCGTGACATCGACGCGCTGACGGCCCTGCTCGACCCCGATGTGGTGCTCCGCAGCGACGGCGGCGGCCTGGTCAGGGCGGCCAGGCGGCCGGTCCGCGGCGCCGCCCGGGTGGCCCGCTTCATCGCCGGGGTGGCCGAGCGGTTCGGCGCCGGGGGCCGGTTCACCCCGATCACGGTCAACGGCCGGCCGGGGCTGCTGCGGTTCCGGGACGGAGCGCTCAGCGGCGTCTACGCGCTGACCGTGGCCGGCGGCCGGATCACCGAGATCGACATCGTGATGAACCCAGAGAAACTGAGGAGTGTTCGATGAAGGCACGGATGAACGTCGCGGAGTTCGCCCCCGAGGGCTACCAGGCCATGCTCGGCCTGGAGAAGTTCCTGGCCGGCAGCAAGCTGCCGCACGCCACGCTGGAGCTGGTGAAGCTGCGGGCCAGCCAGATCAACGGCTGCGGCTTCTGCGTGGACATGCACAGCCACGACGCCAAGAAGGCGGGCGAGACCGACGAGCGGCTGTTCTCGGTGGCCGCCTGGCGGGAGGCGCCGTACTACACCGACGCCGAGCGCGCGGCGCTGGCGCTGGCCGAGGAGGCCACCCGGCTCAGCGACCGCGGGGAGACGGTGCCGGATCACGTGTGGGACGAGGCCGCCAGGCACTACGAGCCGGAGGTGCTGGCCACGCTGGTGATAGCGATCGCGGCGATCAACGCGTGGAACCGGATCGCCGTCACCACCCGTGCGGTCGCGGGTTCCTTGCGTAACCAAATCAGTTGATCCGGGTCGTGTCGCGGGTCTAGGTTGGCTCGCACGGACATCCGTGCGAGCCGCCCTCCCCGGGAGGCGGCGGCGCCTCGGACGACGTGAGCACGGTTTTCCCGAGGAACGGTGAGTCCGAGGAGAGGGCGCAGACCATGCGACGCATCAGGACCGTCCGGCCGCAGCGCCGGTTCCGTCAGCCCCGCACACCCGACCTGGACCTGCGGTCGCCCTCCGGCCGCCGGCTCCCCTACTGACCAGCTCTTTACGGCGGTTTTACGGGGTGATCTGTAGACATCTCGCATAACGGATTCATCACGCCGGGGGGCTCAATGAAGAGACTTGTGGTCGTGCCACCATACGTAGCGCGGCTCAAGATCAGGGATATCCGCTCCGTGACACGCCGCAAGACCGCCGCGGACACCAAGGTCGTCGACCTGCGCGCCTACACGGGGCGGAACATCTTACGGTTCCCGCTCGCCGGCGGCCCCACCCCCGCCGCCTGACCCCCGATCTCCGAAGACCCGCCGTGCGCGGGTCTTCTCTCTTTCCGGGGCCTGCTTGAATGTCACCTCATGAACGGACTGTCCGCGACCGAGCGTACCCGGCACCGTCGCCTCCGTGAGAACGGCCGGACCGACAGGGCCGCGCTGTACGAGGTGCTGCGTGCCGGGTTCGTCTGCCATCTCGGCGTGCTGAGCGACGGCGTGCCGATGGTGGTGCCCACGGTCTACGGCTTCGACGCCGACCATCTCTACGTCCACGGCTCGGTCGCCAGCCGGAGCCTGACGACGGGGGAGCCCGCCGAGCCCCCGTCCGCGCCGGCGGGCGGGTCCGCCGGCACGGTCTGCGTGACGGTCACCCACGTGGACGGCCTGGTCCTGGCCAGGTCGGTGTTCGAGCACGGCGTCAACTACCGCTCCGCCATGGTGTACGGCGTGCCCCGCAGACTGGAGGGTGAGGAGAAGACGGCCGCGCTGCGGATCCTCACCGAGCACGCCGCCCCGGGCCAGTGGGACTACGCCAGGCCGCCCAGCCGCAAGGAGCTCGCCGCGACGACCATTCTGGCGATCTCCCTGGCGGAGGCGTCGGTCAAGGTGAGTTCGGGTCCGCCCGGCGACGGGGACGGGCCGGACGCCGGGCTGGGCCTGTGGGCGGGCGTGCTGCCGCTGGCCACCACCTGGCTGACCCCGGTCGCCGACCCCCTGCTGCCGGAGGGCGTCACCGTCCCCGATCACATCGGCGGGCGTGCGGGGACCCGGCTCTCCTGACCCCGGCTCTCCTGACCCCGGCACGACAGTCCGGCCGCCGCCGACTCCGGCACGACAGTCCGCCCGCCGTACCCGCCGGGCCCGGCCATGCCCACCGCGTCACCAGGCCCGGGCCCGGGCTCCGGGCTCCAGGTGACGGCCGCCAGTACCGGACAGCGTGTCCACATATACCCTGAGGGCATGGAGAGAGCAGACGCCGCGCGCAACCGGGCGCGCATCCTGGAGGCGGCCGGACAGCTGTTCGCGGCCAAGGGCGCGCCGAACGTCACCATGGACGACATCGCCAGGGCGGCCGGAGTGGGGCGCGGCACGCTGTACCGCCGCTATCCCGACCGGGCCGCGATCGCGACCGCGATGCTCGACGAGCACGAGAAGGCCCTGCAGGAGAAGCTGATCGGCGGCCAGGCGCCACTGGGTCCGGGGGCGCCGCCCGCCGAACGGCTGGCCGCGTTCTACGCGGCGATGGTGGAGCTGCTGGAGGCCCACGCCCATCTGGTGCTGGGCACCGAGACCGGGCGTTCGCGCTTCGCCACCGGGGCCTACGGTTTCTGGCGGCTGCACGTGCGCTCGCTGCTGGCGTCCGCCGGGGCGCCCGACCCCGACACGCTGGTCGAGGTCGTGCTCGCCCCACTGGCCCCCGAGGTTTACACCTACCAGCGGACCGAGCGGGACCTCAGCCCCGGGCGGATCGCAGCGGCGCTGGGCGAGCTGGCCCACCGGCTGCTCGGAGCGCAGCCGCCAGCTCGTGAGGGTGCGTGAGCTGGGGATAGTGCCCGGCGCCCTCGACGAGGGTAGCCGGCACGTCCACGGCCAGCGGGTCGGCCGACCCGGTGACGATCGTCACCGGGACTCCGGAACCCTCCATGACCTGGTCGAGCACCCGGCGCAGCTCCGAGCGCCCGGAGTGGGCCGCGCGCATCGCCTCGACCACCCGGCGGGCCGCTCCCGGGCGGCGCAGGTCCGCGACCGCGTCCGCCGGGACGCCGAGGCGCTCCCCCAGCCGGGCCCTGGACATCCGGCGCAGCGCCGGAACGGCCGCCCTCGAACGTGGCAACCACCCCGAGGGCGGTTGGAGGAAGGCGGGGGCGACGAGGACGACGGCCGCCACCCGGCCGGGGTTGGCCCGCGCGTAGCGCAGGACGGGTCCGCAGCCGAAGGAGTGGCCGACCAGCACCGGCCGTGTCCTGACCGGAGCCATCAGAGCCGCCGTCCAGCCGTCGAGCGAGCGGGCGGGCGCGGAACGGCCCAGGCCGGGCAGGTCGGCGGCCAGGACCGGGACGGCCAGCCGGTCGCCGACCTCCTCCCACGAACCGGCGTCCAGCGGCAGCCCGTGCAGCATCACGTACTCGGGACTCTCCCGCTCGCCCGTCACCCAGGTCCGGCTCCCCGCCACGTCCTGGAACCCGTACGGCCCGCGCGGCGGGGCGGTCGCGCCGAACCGGCTGCCGACCAGCCCGTCGGCCCAGCTCCGGAGCACCTCCCCGGCCGGGGGCATGCGCAGCCCGGCCCGCTCCGCGAAGGCCAGGGCGGGGGCGGTGTCATAGCGGTCGCCGGACATGAACGACAGCGTCTCGGGGTCGACCCCGGTGAGCGCGCGGGGCAGCCGCCGCAGGAGCCCGACCGGGACCGTCCGCCGGGGCGCGGGGACGCCCAGATGGCCGGCGACCAGGGCGACCAGCTCCGGCAGGTCCGGCGTGTCGTCGTCGAGAACCCAGTAGGCCCTCCCCTCGGTCTCCTCGTGCTCGGGCACGGCGGCCATGAAGCGGGCGAAGTAGCCGCTCTCGACGACGGGCAGGAAGACCTCGGGGCCCCCGGGGAGCGCCGGGAGCCGCCCGCGCCAGAGGTCCTCGACGAGCGAGGCCAGGCCGATGAACTGGCCGGGGCCGATCACGGTGCTGGGGTTGACGATCGTCAGCGGGACGCCCAGCTCGCGCGCCCGGATCCGCACCGCCGCGTCGGCCTCCTTCTTGGACGCCTCGTAGGCTCCCTCGGCGCGGTAGTCCGCCACACCGCCGCTGACCCGGTAGCCGCTGATGTGGATCAGGCGGCGCAGGCCGGGCCGGGCGGCGGCCCAGTCCGTCACGTTGAGCGCCCCGGTCACGTTGGCCCGCCTCGCCTCCTCGACGCTCAGCCCGAAGGCGAAGCGGGCGGCGGCGTTGTAGACGTCGCGCACCGCCTCCAGCCCCCCGGTGTCCGCGAGGCCGAGGCCGGGCGCGGTGACGTCGGCGGTGACGACGTTCAGCCCGGCCGTGTCCACCCCCTGCGCGGCGAGCCAGGACGTGAGCCGCTCCCCCGGCCCGCGCACGGCGGCCGCCACCCGGCGGCCGCGGCTCAGCAGCTCCGCGACCAGGGAGCGGCCGACGAACCCCGCGGCTCCGAAGACGATGGAGTCGGTCGTCACACGATCACCTCGTAATAGATCGGTCTACATATTAAAAGGACACGCGGAGTCCAGGCGGAGCAGGCCCGCACGCCGCCGCGACGTCTTACAGCAGCGCCACGATCCGGCGGGCCACCCGGTCGAGCGGCTCCCGGCTGCGGTGGGCCCTGGCCAGCAGCAGCGCCCCCTCGATCAGCGCGAGAACGGTGACGGCCACGTCGTCCGCCTCGGGGTGCCCGTCGGCGGCCAGCCGGTCCCGGAGGGTGCCCTCCCAGGAGCCGTAGACCTCCGAGCAGACCCCCTGCAGCGGATCGCTGGTGGCCGCCATCTCCAGCGCGACCGTGGCCACCGGGCAGCCCTTGCGCCAGCCGGACGCCTCCAGCCGGTCACCGAGCAGCGCCAGCACGGCGACGACCAGGCCCGCGGTGTCGGGCACGGTCTCCGCCAGGTCCCGCACGGCCCCGCCGATCTCCCGACCGGCCCGCCGCACGGACTCTCCGACCAGCTGGTCCTTGCCGCCGGGGAAGTGGAAGTAGAGCGAGCCGCGCGGAGCCCCGCTGGCCGCGATCACCTGGTTCAGGCCGGCCCCGAAGTAGCCGCCGCTCTCGATGAGCTCCTGCGTCGCGTCCAGCAGCCTGCCGCGCGTCTCCTCGCCCTTCTGTCCCATGGCTGAGAAAATAGACCAGTCTGCTTATTATTGGCAACCCGTCGGGAGCGCCGCCTCCCTCCGCGGGCGACCGCGGCCCGGTGGGCGGCGCCGGTCAGCGCTCCGTCGGCCCCGGTTGCTATGGTCCGCGCATGATTCGAAAAGTGCCGTTCACCGGCGGCGAGAAGCAGAGCCTCCACATCAGCCTGGACCGGCACCGCGACGTGGTGGTGTGGAAGCTCGACGGCCTCGACGACGAGCAGTTGCGCCGCCCGATGACCCCGTCGGGGACAAGCCTGCTCGGGCTGGTGAAGCATCTGGCGAGCGTCGAATACGGCTGGTTCTGCGAGACCTTCGGCCGCGAGACCGAGCCGCTCCCCTTCGACGACGAGGACGAGACCGCCGACATGCGCGTGGAAGCGCATGAGACCACCGCCGGCATCGTGGAGTTCTACGGCCGGGCCCGCGCCGCGGCCGACCGGGCGATCGACGGACTCGACCTCGACGACGTGGGCACGGCGTGGTCCGGCGAAACGGTGTCGATGCGCTGGGTGCTCATTCACATGATCGAGGAGACCACCCGCCACGCCGGCCATATGGACATCCTGCGAGAGCTCCTCGACGGGACGACCGGCGACCACCCCCGGAACTGACGGTCCCCGCCCCGATCCGTGCGCGTCCGGCCCCGCCCGGAGCAGGGCGCGCACGGCGCCCGGCCCGCGCGGCCCCCGCGCCCGGGGGCGGGTGCTTCCGACCGCCCCTGACGCGCGTCGCGCGCGGTCCCCGCGCTCGGAGGGCGGGGCGCCCTCCACGCGTGATGGCGCGTCACCGTGGCCGGTCACAGCGGCGGCCGCGGCCGAGAGCGCCCCGGGCGGTACACCCAGGACGTGACCCCCCGCAGATGCGACAGCTTGTCCGGGTTGAGCACCGCGCGCAGCCCGGCGACCCGTCCGTCCGCGACGTCCACCACGAAGACCGTGACGAGTTCCCCGCCGCTCCGCACGAGAACCGCGTCCTGGCCGTTGAGCTCGGCGTGGGCGAGCTCGACCCCGCTCCCGGATCTGGCCGCGATCCCGATCACGTAGCGGATGACCCTGGCCCGGCCCACCACGGGCCGCCGCGCCGCGCCGACCTTGCCGCCGCCGTCGGACCAGGCCACCACGTCGGCGGCGAGCACCCGCTCCAGCTCCGCCAGGTCGCCGCCCTGCGCGGCCGCCAGGAACCGCGCCACGATCGCCCGCCGCCGCCCGTCCGGGGCGTCGAACCTCGGGCGCTCGCCGATCCGCCGCCGGGCCCGGAGGTGGAGCTGGCGGCAGTTGGCCTCCGACAGGTCGAGCACCTCGGCGAGCTCGCGGTAGCCGTACGAGAACGCCTCGCGCAGCACGAAGACGGCCCGCTCGGCCGGGGTCAGCCGCTCCAGCAGCACCAGGAACGCCATGGACACCGAGTCGCGCTGCTCGGCGGTCTCCAGCGGGCCGAGGGCGTCGGCCGTCACGGGCTCGGGCAGCCAGCAGCCGACATACCGCTCACGGGTGGCCCGGGCGGCGGTCAGCCGGTTGAGGCAGAGGTTGGTGACCACCTTGGCCAGCCACGCCCCCGGCGAGCCGATGCTCTCCCGCTCGGCGCCCCGCCAGCGCAGATACGCGTCCTGGACGACGTCCTCGGCCCCGGTCGCGGAGCCGAGCATCCGGTAGGCCAGGCCGAACATCCTCGGCCGCTGGGCCTCGAACTCCTCGATCACCCGCCCAGCCTCGCAGAGATTCCAGATTTTCCTCTCCGATAGAACGGAATATACTGTTCCAGTAGCTATATTGAGTGCATGGAGACAACCAGTACGGCGCCCATGAGCGGCCGCAAGGCCCAGGCGGCCCGTAACGACCAAGTGATCCTCGACGCCGCGCGCGCGGTCTTCGTCGCCGACCCCGGCGCCCCGATCGCCGCGGTGGCCGAGCGCGCCGGCGTGGGCATCAGCGCGCTCTACCGCCGCTACTCCGGCAAGGAGGACCTGCTCCGCAGGCTGTGCTCGGACGGCCTGAAAATCTACATCGCCGAGGCCGAGGCCGCCCTGGCCGACGAGGACGATCCATGGCGCGCCTTCACCGGGTTCATCCGCCGCATCGTGGACGCCGACGTCCACTCCCTGACGATCAACCTGGCCGGCACCTTCACCCCCGACGAGGACCTCCACCGCGCAGCCGCCCGCGCCTCCGAGCTGTCGGTGCAGGTCTTCGACCGCGCCGCCCAGGCCGGCGTCCTCCGCCCCGGACTGGACGTCGCCGACATGTCGATGATCTTCGAGCTGCTCGCCGCCGTCCAGCTCGGCGACGGGGAGCGCACCGCCCAGCTCCGGCACCGCTACCTCGCCCTGATCCTGGACGCCCTGCACCTGACCTCGGCCCCCTCCCCGCCGGGCCCGCCCCCCAGCACCGAGGAGGTCACCCGGCGCTGGAGGGTCTAGGCGCAGCGGGCCGGCGCCCTGCCGCGTCCAGGCCATTCGTTGATATTGGACTGGGACGTACGCCCCGCCCGTTCCCTATCGTGGCCTCATGCATCCCCGACTCGACGACGATCTCATCCGCCTGCCCGAGCTGCTCGACACAGTGCGGGCGCAGGCCGTACGGCTGCTCACCGGCCTCGACCGCCGGCCGGTCGCGCAGGCGCCCGCCGAGCACCGGCCCGCCCCCCTGCCCACGGACGGAGCAGGGCTGCGGGAGGCGATGGAGGAGTTCGCCCGGAGGTGGGAGCCCGGCTTCTCCGCCGGCGCCGGCCCCCGCTACCTGGGCTTCGTCACCGGCGGCGCGACCCCCGCCTCCCTGGCGGGCGACTGGCTGACCGGCACGCTCGACCAGAACCCCATGTCCGGCCTGGACTCCAGCGCCCCCGATCTGGAACGGGAGACCGTCGCCTGGCTGCGCGAGCTGTTCGGCCTGTCCGCCGAGCACGAGGGCGCCTTCGTCAGCGGCGCGACGATGTCCAACTTCGCGGGCCTGGCGACAGCCAGGGAATGGCTGGGCGAGCAGCGCGGCGTCTCGGCCGCCGAGCAGGGGGCCGCCGCGCTCGGCCCGGTCCACGTGCTCTCCGGGAGCCCCCACTCCAGCGTCGGCAAGGCGCTGTCCATGCTCGGACTGGGCCGTTCGGCGATCCGCACGGTCGATCTCCTGCCGGGCAGGGAGTCCGTCGACGTCGCCAGGCTCGCCGAGGCGCTGGAGTCCCTGGACGGGGCGCCGGCGATCGTGGTCGCCAACGCGGGCACCGTCAACACGGGAGACTTCGACGATCTGCGCGCGGTGGCCGCCCTGCGCGAGCGCCACCCCTTCTGGCTGCACGTGGACGCGGCCTTCGGGGCTTTCGCCGCGCTCTCCCCGGAGCACGCCCACCTCACCGACGGGCTCGACGCGGCCGACTCGGTCTGCGTGGACCTGCACAAGTGGCTGAACGTCCCCTACGACAGCGCCGTCCAGTTCACCCGCCGCCGGGATCTCCAGGTGCGGGTCTTCCAGAACTCCGCCGCCTATCTCGGGCCGATGGGCGACAGGCCCGACCCCGTGCATCTGACACCGGAGAACTCCCGGCGGCTGCGGGCGCTCCCGGCGTGGTTCACCCTCGCCGCGTACGGGCGTGACGGCCACGCGGAGATCGTACGGCGCGACATCGCCCTCGCCGCCCGGCTCGGCGAGCGGATCGCCGCCATGCCCGCCTACCGGCTGCTCGCGCCCGTCCGGCTCAACGTGGTCTGCTTCACCCTGGCCTCCGCCCCCGAGCGCGTCGGGGAGCTGGCCGCGGCCGTCACCGGATCCGGCGAGGCGTTCCTCACCCAGACCGTCCACGACGGGGTGCCCGCGCTGCGCGCCGCCTTCAGCAACTGGCGTACCACCGAGGCCGACGTCGAACAGGTCGCGCGGACGCTGGAACGGCTCGCCTTCTGACCCTCGGGGCCGTTCACGCCGAGGCGCGGAAGGCCCTGCGGTAGGCCGAGGGGGAGGTGCGCATCGCCCTGGTGAAGTGGTGGCGGAAGGTCACCGGACTGTCGAAGCCGACCGAGACCGCGATCTCCTCGACCGGCGCGGCCGTGGACTCCAGCAGCGTGAGGCTGGCCGCGACCCGCTGGGAGATCACCCAGCGCAGTGGGCTGGTCCCGGTCTGGCGGGCGAAGTGCCTGATGAAGGTGCGCTGCGACATGTGAGCGACCTCGGCCAGCCCGGCCACCGTGATCGGCTCGGCCAGGTGGTCCAGTGCCCAGGTCATCGCGGTGGCCACCGCGTCGTCGTCCTCCACCGGGGTGACCGCCGCCTGGACGAACTGGGCCTGCCCGCCCTCCCGGTGCGGCGGGATGACCAGCCTGCGCGCGACCGAGTTGGCCACGCCCGGCCCGTGGTCCTTTCGGACCAGGTGGACCAGCAGGTCCAGCCCTGCCGCGCTGCCCGCGCTGGTCAGCACGTCGTCGCCGTCCACGTAGAGCACGTCGGGGTTGACCTCGACCCGCGGGAAGCGGCGCTGCAGCAGCTCGGCGTACTTCCAGTGGGTGGTCGCCTCCCGGCCGTCCAGCAACCCGGCCGCGGCCAGCGCGAAGGCCCCCGAGCAGATCGACACCACCCGCGCGCCCCGGGCGTGCGCCGCCCTCAGCACCGCGATCAGCTCCGGTGACACCGGGCCGGACACGTCCGGCACCGCGGGCACGATCACCGTGTCCGCCTCGGCCACGGCGTCGAGCCCGTGCCCGGCCCGCATGGTGAACCCCCCGACGATCCGCAGGTCGGCCGGGGTCTCGGCGCAGACCCTGAGCTCGTACCAGGGCACGTCCAGTTCGGGCCGGGGGATGCCGAAGATCTCCACGACGCAGCCCAGCTCGAAGGGGGCCATGCCGTCGAAGGCGAGCACGGACACGGTGTGACGGGCCCGGCGGAGCGTCGGCGGCGAGAGCAGCATGGCGAGATCTTAGCGATAAGCGGCATTCACGCCACTGTTGGGACGGTGGCCGAGACCGGCACCATTTCTCTCGTCACCGCCGAGCACGACCGGAAGGCCACCGAGATGACCACCACCACAGCCCGCTCCGCCGTCACCGCGGTGCCCGCGGCCGGCAACGCCGCCGCACTGGCCCACTTCGCCGGCCGCCTGGCGTTCGAGACCGACGTGTCCGACGTGGCCGCCGACCTGGCCTCGGGGGCTCCGGGGATCATCGTGGTCGACTCGCGCAGTCTGGAGAGCTGGCGGCAGGGGCACGTCGAGGGCGCGGTGCACCTGCCCACCGCCGAGATCGCCGCCCGCGCCGCCGACGTGGTCCCGGCGGGCGCGACCGTGGTGACCTACTGCTGGGGACCCGGCTGCAACGGCGCCACCCGCGCCGCCCTGGAGTTCGCCAAGCTCGGCTACCCGGTCAAGGAGATGCTCGGCGGGTTCGAATACTGGGCGAGGGAGGGCTTCGCGGTCGAGACCGCGGCCGGCGTCTCCCGGCGCGGCATCGACCCGCTTACCGCCCCGGTCTCCGGCATCGCCTGCGCCTGCTGACCGCCCCGGCCCCGCACCACCGGCCGTCCGGCCGCACGCCGCCGCCGGCCTGCCCGCATCCGTGACAGGCCCGGCCCCGGCCCCGGCACCGGCCGCCCCGGTCAGCCGCCGTCCTTGCCGGCCCGAGCCTCCCGCCAGAGCGGGCTGTCGAGGAAGTGGTTGTCGAAGCGCTCCTGCGCGGCGAGCAGCTCCTCCAGAGTCGCCTCACCCCTGCCCAGGCGCGCCAGCAGGCGGAAGTAGTCGAACCGCTCGACCCCGGGGGTGATGACGACCAGCACGTCGGCCCCGCTGTCCGGCGCGGCGGCGAAGGCGTGCGGCATGTGCGGCGGGACGACGATCAGATCGCCTCCGCGCGCGGTGACCACCTGCTCGCCGGCGAGCACCTGGAGGGCGCCGTCGAGCACGTAGAACAGCTCCGACGAGGCCGTGTGATGGTGGGGCGCCGCCCCGTCGGCCCCGCGGCCGAGGGTCACCCGCTGGGTGCTGAGCGCACCGTTGGTCGCGCTGGAGTCGGCCAGGAGCCGCACGGTGCTGGGCGCCTCCCCGACGACCTCGGCGTCGGCGGCGCGCACGAGGACGGCGCCATGGTCCGCCGGACGGATGAACGACATCTCGGTCTCCTCACAACAAGGTAGTTATACGGCTGATAGTACGGCGTCTAACTATATGCTGTCGAATAGAATGTGAGGATGGACGAAGTCGACGTGATCGTGAGCCAGTGGCGGCACGAGCGTCCCGACCTGGACCTCTCCGCCATGGGCGTGTTCGGCAGGTTCAGCCGGCTGCACACCGCCGCCGGCCGGGCCGTCGACGAGGTGTTCGCCCGGCACGGCCTGCAACGCGGCGAGTTCGACGTGCTGGCCGCGCTGCGCAGGTCGGGCCCGCCCTACGTCCTCATCCCGTCGGTCCTGTCGGCGACGCTCATGCTGTCGAGGGCCGGCATGACCAACCGCCTGGACCGTTTGGAGGCGGCGGGCCTGGTCGAGCGGCGGCTCGACCCGGACGACCGGCGCAGCTTCCTGGTCGCCCTCACCGGCGAGGGCAGGCGGGTCGTCGACGCCGCGGTGAGCGAGCACACGGCCAACCAGGTGCGGCTGCTGTCTTCACTGACGCCCGCGGAGCGCCAGACCCTGGATCAACTGATCCGCAAGCTGCTGTCCGACGTCGAGGCGGAGGACCGGTGACCCCCGGCGCCTCCCCTCGCCGCGCCGGACTCCCCCGTCGTCGCGCCGGCGCCGCCCCGCAGCGCGAGGGCGGTGCGCGCGTCGGCCGGGAAGTAGGTCTCAACCGCGATCTCTTCGAGCGTGATGTCGTAGGCGGCGCCGAACGTCGTGACCGTGTTGAGGAGGCTCAGCTCGGTCCCTCGGTGCCGGATCCGGATGGGCAGGGCGATGTCGGCCGGGTCGAGGGGCTCGGGCGGGTCGGGGGCGCCGTAGGAGACGAGCTCCGCGTGGAGCCCGCCCAGCCAGGGGTCCCCGGTCCGCTGGGCCTGCCGGGCCAGCCTCGGCAGCAGGAATCCCCGCACCTGGTCCAGGTTGAGCAGACGGGGCGCGAACCCGTCCGGATGCAGGCCCAGGCGCATCATGTTGACCGGCGGTTCGAGCAGGGCGGGGGCGACGCCGTCGAAGAACACCTCGGCCGCCGAGTTGGCGAGCACCAGGTTCCAGCGGCGGTCCACCACCAGCGCCGGATTCGGCTCGTTGCCCCGCAGGATCTGCTGGAGCACCTCACGGGCCGCGCTCAGATCCGGGGCCTCCAGCGGGCGTTCCCGGAAGACGGGGGCGTATCCGGCGGCGACCAGGAGCCGGTTGCGCTCACGTAGCGGGACCTGCAGCTGTTCCGCCAGGTGGAGGACCATCTGACGGCTGGGGACCGTGCGACCGGTCTCCACGAAGCTGACGTGCCGGCTGGAGACCTCTGCCTGGATCGCCAGATCGAGCTGGCTGAGCCGCCGGTGCCGGCGCCACTCCCGCAGCAGCCCGCCGATGGATTGATCCTCCGCCATGAACCGGTTCTACCGCCGCCCCGGCGGCCACCGCCATTACATGCCATGTCATCGACAGCCCTACCCGGCGCTGCGACGGTTGCCGCCATGAGACAGACAACCGAGACCACGACCGGGACGGGAAGCGAGACCGAGCGCAACAGGAGGCTCGTGCTCGAAGGCTTCACGGAGTTCGCCAAGGGCGAGGTCGACGTCCTGCGCGCCCTGCTGCACGAGGACTTCATCGAGCACAGCCCGGGCAACCCCTCGGGCCGGGACGCCTTCGTCGAGTATGTCGCCGACTCCCCGGTGGCGAGTGCCAGGCTGGATCTCAAGCGCGTCATCGCCGACGGGCAGTATGTGGTCATGCACTATCTCATGACCGGGCCGGGCGAGGAGCGCGGCACCGCGGTCGTCGACATCTGGCGGCTGCGGGACGGCCTGATCGTCGAACACTGGGACGTCGTCCAGCCCGTGCCCGACCCCGCGGAGATCCCCCACGGAATGTTCTGAACACCCACGCGGGGTGGGACCTCGGCTGTCCGCCGACGTTCCGCCCCGACCAGGGCCCTGCACGCCCGAAAAGGGCGCCTGGATACTGGGGCGGCGCACTTATTCCAGAGGTGCGGTAATCCTCAGCTGATCACGCCGTCCAGAACCATCGGCGTTGGGCTAACGCTACTGAACCCTCATCAGGTCCCAGAAGGACCTGTGACGGCTGGCGCCCGCCAGCCAGGGCGCGAGAAACCAGGCCTCCCACTCGCCGTCAGAGGTCTTGACGCGGGGATTGAGGAGAAATTCGCCGTCGTCCCCGTACCCGACCAGAAGGGTGTCGGGCACATACTCCCCTCTCAGATGGATGCAGTCCTGCTCCGCTCCGTAGACGAAATAGAGCTCATCAGGCACGCTCCAAGGCTCCGCGCCTCGGGGTGACGACCAAGCCTCGACGGTTCCGGGCTCAAGGTCACGGAGCCAGCCGACTTTCGCGGCCGGCAGCAGGGGGTAGCCGGACTCTTCGGCGCCCCAACCGTTGGCGAACAGGAGAAACTGCCGATAGCTCGGCGGCAGGCTCGTGCCCAGCCGGTCTTCAAGGTGGCTGACTTCTGACTCACTGGCCGGAGGGTGGAGACCGTCGCCCAGATCCGACGGTGAGTGGTCGAGATTCTTGGCTGTCAGACCCTTCACCGAGAAGAGGCCGGGCCATCCGTACTGGGTGCTCATGGCGGGTGACCGTATCCGTCGCGGCTGACATTCCATCCGACGTGAGGAACACGGCACGAGCACGGCCTTCCCGCGAGGGCAACCGCAAGACTGCAGGGAACCGGGCCATCGGGCTGCGATTGAGCCAGCCCAATACGGTGCGGGCGTTCTCAGCGCCGGCCATGGCCTCCAGCAGTGGCCGCGACTGGGCGTTGACCTGCCGTCGGGGCCGGCCAGGTGCTGATCGAGGCGGACCTTCAGAATCCAGCGAGGACAGCGGCCGACGGCGTAGAGACGTCCGCCGGTGCCGCAGCCGGGACGGACACAGGAACCGGGCAGTCCAGCGCAGGGACCGCAGATCTCCTCGCCGTCGGCGGTGCGGGCGATCATGGGCTGGCAGCTTCCGCAGGCGGCGCACTGATCGGGGTGATCCAGCACCCGGACCTAGCAGGGGGGGCAGATCGCGCATTCGGCTGGCGGTGGCTGGCGGCAGTTGTAACAAAGATCGGGACTGTCAGCGGTGGCTCGCCGGGAGATGGAGCGCTGTTCACCGCACTTGCCGCAGGTCCGTCGCGGCTGGCGGAGCCGCCGGTAGCAGGACGGGCAAAGGACGCCGTCGGCGTCGTTGACCTTGGCCGGGCCCACCGCTCCGCAGGCGGTGCACGTGTGGGTGGGAGCTGTCCAGCAGTTCTGACACAGTGCCCGGCCGTCTGGCTGCCGTGTGGCGGGCCTGCGCGTCTGCCCGCAGCCCGCGCACTCCTCGATGACCTGGGGGTCGATTCGGTAGCACGCGGCGCAGATGCCGCCTTCTGGGCGGCGGGCCATGATGCGCGCGGTCCGGCCGCAGCGGCTGCACGTCCTCTTGTCACCTCTGGCGCCGCAGGCCGGGCAGAGTCGCCCACTCGGCCCTAATCGGGGCAGGTCGATCCCGGTGCGGCCGCATTCGGAGCAGCCGGGCGCGACGGCTTCGGAGTAGCCGGCCTCGCGCAGGGCGCGCGCGAGCCGCATCACCACGGCCGGGCAGCGAGGATCGGCGGAGGTCAGGGCGTCGGGATGAGCGGCCAGATGCTCATCCAGGGTGCACAGCGCTCTGCCCCAGTCAGCGCGGATCTCTGTCAGTGCCTGTCGGACCGCGGCTTGGTCGAGCCCGGGCAGGCAGGCGGTCAGCGTGGCGGTGATGCGTTCCCGCCGTTCCTGGCGCTCCTCGGCCCGTTGCTCGTGTAAGCGGTTCATGAGGCGGGGCGGCGGATCTGGGTCCGCCGGTGCCGGGGCAGCGCCGCCGGCCGGCTGCCGTCGGCCGTCTTACGGACCCGGGCGTTGACCGCCCCGACCTGGATCAGCTCGTTCGGGGCACGGCCCAGGATGTCGCAGAACGCGGCCGGGGTATCCGTCGCCAGCCGCTGCGGTGGCTGAGTGACCAGCCGGAACACTTGCTCACGGGACAGGTGGACGCCGCGCTCGGCCAGCGGCGCGACCAGGTCGGTGGTCTGGAACATGTCCCGGGTGGCCACCAGCTCGCGCAGGTTCCAGACGATGTCCATCTTCTTGATCACTGGTTCTCCCAGAGGTCGGGGTGGCGGCCCTGGAGCGCGCGTTTCGCCAGCCGGTTGCGATACTCGTCCGAGATGCCTGTGTAGATCGCCGCGGTGCTCGCGTACTCGTGGCCGACCTGCAGCGACACGAACCGTTCGGGGTGGTCGAACTCCACCGGATGCGTCACGTAGCTGTATCGCCGCACCATCGACAGCCGCGGACTGATCGTGCCTTCTCGTGCAGGAACCGGATCCGCTGCTGACGAGCCCACCCGGCCGACACCCCCTCCAGAACGATCTGTTCCGGATCGAGCGGGATGACACCTTCGACCAGTTCCGGATGCGCAGCACCAGGCAGATCAGCAGCTTGAGCCACAGCCACCTCCGTTGCATCAACTGCAACATTGTTGAGGCCGGCCCAGCTGTGGCGCAAGCAGACTGGCGAGATCGTTCTGTCAGTCGTCGACTGTGGGCGGCAGGACGACGTCCGCGATCTCCTTAACGATCTCTTCAAGCGTGTACTGGGACACGCTGACCTTCGACGACCTGGCCAGGAGGAGCCCTGTGGCGGATCCGCTCCAGCGAAGACGGTTCCGACCGGAGCACCGGCAGCGGAGGAGGCTCGACTCCGTTTCGAAAACTCCTCGGTGAACGCATGGCACGACAGCCCCGGGGGTTGATTGCGAGTGCCGCATGCCGTCGGACACATTGCTGCGCCGAGGCGTACCCAAGCCGTCCAAGGTGCGGGCCGCGGACGGCCCTATGTCACTTCCGGCGTCCGCGCGTCGGCGCCTGGGAAAGCGCGCTAGCCACTGCGGTCTTCGCCGCCTTGCCCGCTTTCGAGCCGGACAGCGTCTTGCCGGCGGCAGAGGCGGCCTTACTGCTGGTCTGGCGCAGGTTTCGCTTCGCCATGTGACCCTCGCCTCCTTCCGAGTCGCTTGCATGCGCCCCGGAAGCCGATGTCATGCAGGTTCTGACAGGCGCAGGAACATCAGCTCCCTGATCGCACCGAGCGCCCGGCCTCTCACAAGGCCAGGCGCTCGCCGTATCAGCCGTCATACCGACGACCAAGACGGAGCCCAGTGGTCTCCTCCGGGCCACGGCCCGGAGGAGACCACCTCTACTCAGGTATCTGCAGCTCGTTCGAGCGCTTACCCAGTCGTTGCATCCGCCGCGACTTCGCCCGTTCTCAGCTGCAGCCGCTGGTGGAGCCGCAGCCCTCGCAGACGTAGCAGCTGCCGGCCGGGCGCATCTTGGTGCCGCAGGTCATGCAGAGCGGTGCGTCGGCGGTGCGACCCTGGTGGGACTCCAGGGAGCCGGCCCGCTCCGGCGCGGCCACGGCCACGACCTCCGCACGGGGCTGGGGCTTCTCCTCGATCGGCGCCGAGGTGGCCAGTTCGGCGATGACCTCGTCGGTGTGGATCGGCGCCGGGTCCTCCCCGCGCTGCTGGGCGGCCCGCTCGGAGGCGGAGAAGATGCCGAGGGCGGCCCGCTCGTCGTAGGGCAGGTGGTCCAGGGCCAGGCGGCGGAAGATGTAGTCCATCACCGAGGCGGCCATGCGGATGTCCGGGTCGTCGGTCATGCCGGCCGGGTCGAAGCGCATGTTGACGAACTTGCTGACGTAGGTCTCCAGCGGCACGCCGTACTGCAGGCCGATGGAGATGGCCACCGAGAAGGCGTCCATGACGCCCGCGAGGGTGGAGCCCTGCTTGGACATCTTCAGGAAGACCTCGCCGAGACCGTCGTCGGGGTAGGACGAGGCGGTCATGTAGCCCTTGGCGCCGCCCACGGTGAAGCGGGTGGTGGTGCTGGGGCGCTGGTTCGGCATCCGGCGACGGGTCGGCCGGCTGATCTCCACGACCTGGATCTCCGGCTCGGCCGGCGCGGCCTTCTCCTCGCTCTTCTTGCCCGCGACCGAGAGCGGCTGGCCGACCTTGCAGTTGTCGCGGTAGACGGCCAGGGCCTTCAGGCCGAGCTTCCAGCCCTCCATGTAGACCTGCTCGATGTCCTCGATCGTCGCCGACTCGGGCAGGTTGACCGTCTTGGAGATGGCGCCGGACAGGAACGGCTGGGCGGCGGCCATCATGCGCACGTGGCCCATCGGGGCGATCGCCCGCTCGCCCATGGCGCAGTCGAACACCTCGTAGTGCTCGGGCTTGAGGCCCGGGGCGTCGACGACGTGGCTGTTGGCGGCGATGTATTCGACGATCGCCTCGACCTGCTCCTCCAGGTAGCCCAGCTGCCGCAGCGCGCGCGGGATCGTCTGGTTGACGATCTGCATGGAGCCGCCGCCGACGAGCTTCTTGAACTTGACCAGGGCGAGGTCGGGCTCGATGCCGGTGGTGTCGCAGTCCATCATCAGGCCGATGGTGCCGGTGGGCGCCAGCAGCGAGGCCTGGGCGTTGCGGTAGCCGTTCTTCTCGCCCAGCTTGAGGCACTCCGTCCACTGGCGGGAGGCCTCGACGTGGATGGCCTTGTCCATGGCCTCCAGCGTGCGCAGGTCGTCGTTGGCGGCGGCGTGCTTGCGCATGACGCGCTTGTGGGCGTCGGCGTTGCGCGCGTAGCCGTCATAGGGGCCGACGACCGCGGCCAGCTCGGCGCTGCGGCGGTAGGAGGCGCCGGTCATCAGCGAGGTGATGGCACCGGCGATGGCCCGGCCGCCGGCCGAGTCGTAGGCGTGGCCGGTGGCCATGAGCAGCGCGCCGAGGTTGGCGTAGCCGATGCCGAGCTGGCGGTAGGCGCGGGTGGTCTGGTCGATCTTCTCGGTCGGGAAGTCGGCGAAGGTGATGGAGACGTCCATCGCGGTGATGATCAGCTCGGTGATCTTCACGAAGTTCTCGATGTCGAAGGAGTTGTCGTCCTTCAGGAACTTCATCAGGTTGATGCTGGCCAGGTTGCACGAGGAGTTGTCCAGGTGCAGGTATTCCGAGCACGGGTTGCTGGCGGTGATGCGGCCCGTCTCCGGGCTGGTGTGCCAGTCGTTGATCGTGTCGTCGTACTGGACGCCGGGGTCGGCGCACTCCCACGCGGCCGTCGCCATCTTGCGGAACAGCCGCCGGGCGTCGACCTTCTCGATGATCTCGCCGGTGAGGCGGGCGCGCAGGCCGAACTCCTCGCCCTGCTCCACCGCGCGCATGAACTCGTCGGAGACGCGCACGGAGTTGTTGGCGTTCTGGTATTGGACGGAGACGATGTCCTTGCCGCCCAGGTCCATGTCGAACCCGGCGTCGCGCAGCGCGCGGACCTTGTCCTCCTCACGCGCCTTGGTCTCGATGAACTCCTCGATGTCGGGGTGGTCGACGTCCAGGACGACCATCTTGGCCGCGCGGCGGGTGGCGCCGCCGGACTTGATGGTGCCCGCGGAGGCGTCCGCGCCGCGCATGAAGGAGACCGGGCCGCTGGCGGTGCCGCCGCTGGAGAGCAGCTCCTTCGACGAGCGGATCCGGGAGAGGTTGACCCCGGAGCCGGAGCCGCCCTTGAAGATCACACCCTCTTCCTTGTACCAGTCGAGGATGGACTCCATCTGGTCATCGACCGCGAGGATGAAGCAGGCGCTGACCTGCTGCGGCGAGGCGGTGCCCACGTTGAACCAGACCGGCGAGTTGAAGCTGAAGACCTGGTTGACCAGGGCGTGCTTGAGCTCGTGGTCGAAGATCTCGGCGTCCTCGTCGGAGGCGAAGTATCCCTCCTCGACCGCGGTCCGGGTGTAGACGCCCACCACCCGGTCGACGAGCTGCTTCAGGCTCCACTCGCGCTGCGGGGTGCCGACCGCGCCGCGGAAGTATTTGGTGGTCACGATGTTGGCGGCGTTGACCGACCAGGACCCGGGGAACTCGACGCCCCGCTGCTCGAAGTTGACCGAGCCGTCCCGCCAGTTGGTCATCACGACGTCACGGCGCTCCCAGCGCACCTCGTCATAGGGATGCACTCCCGGCGTGGTGAAGACGCGCTTCATCTTCAGCCCCTTGCGCAACCGCTTGCCCCCGCGCGCCGCCGCGCCACCGACCGTCTCCGTCATGACTTCCCCCTTCCGGGGCTCCGTGGAGCCCACGAGTCGGACCAATCAACGCGCCGCTCTGTCCCCCGGCGCCCGGGGTGTGAATCAGTCCTGCTTGGCGGAGCGTTCCGCCCGTAACTGCTTGATCTCGGTTTCGAAATCGGCCAGGGTCTCGAAGCTCCGGTAGACCGAGGCGAACCGCAGGTAGGCCACCTCGTCCAGGTCGCGGAGGGGCCCCAGGATCGCCAGCCCCACCTCGTGGGCCGCGATCTCCGCCGCCCCCGTCGCCCGGATGCTCTCCTCCACCCGCTGGCCCAGCTGGGCCAGCGAGTCTTCGCTGACCGGGCGTCCCTGACACGCCCGCCGGACACCGGCGATCACCTTGTCCCTGAAGAACGGCTCGGTCACCCCGCTGCGCTTGCTGACCATGAGCAGCACCGTCTCCTGCGTGGTGAACCTGCGCCCGCACTCCGGGCACGTGCGCCTGCGGCGGATGGCCCCGCCGTCCTCGGTGGACCGGCTGTCGATGACCCGGGTGTCAGGATGACGACAGAACGGACAGTGCACGCGTGTCGCCTCCTTGAGCCGGCGAGTGGCCCACCTTCTCGCGTGTTTCCCGGCGCCTGTCGAGACGCTCGCGCACGCCCCCCGAATAGTCGAGGTGCGGTAATGGAAACACAATCTATGGTGAAGCACGCCGATTAAGCCACTAGATGTTGTGGTCAACGGTAGGAGTGTCGGACCATGAACGCAAGTTGAAACGGCCCTGTCGGACGAAGTCGCTGATCAGCGCATCACATCCGCACGGGCCGGGCGTGTCACCCCCTCCGCCGCCCCCTGGCGACCCCCCGGCTACCCCCTCGGCGGCCTTGATCACCTTCGCCCGGCACCCGATCGCCTCCACGCCGGCCCCGGCCGGCCCTCGGCCGCCCCGGCCGCCCCCCGCACGCACGTCCACGGCGCGCCGAGCCCGGCACCCGGCGGGACGTCGAACGCCCCCGCACGCGGAACACCCTCCCCGTACGCGCGTCCGCGGCGCCGCCCCGGGCCCGTCATCTCACACGCGGGCCGGCCTGTCGGCCACGCCCCTCAGGGAGCGGAGCCGTCAGGCAGATAGAGCCGGACCCCGGGCCGGATCACCGAGTCGGACAGGCCGTTGAGGTCCATGATCTGGCGGACCGTCGGGGCGGGATCCCCGTCCCGCGTCACCGCGTCCGCGATCTCCCACAGCGTGTCGCCCCCGTGCACCACGACCCACGGCAGCCCCTCGTGACCTCTCCGCTCGAAGGCCGAGGCGGCGTCGATGCGCGCGCCGACCCAGAGCGCCCCCAAGGTGACCAGCGTGAGCGCCGCCACCACCACGATCCTCCCCCGCCGGGTGAGCCGGAGGGGCGGATCAGGATATCGGATGTTTCCCGCAGGCCCGGGACGCCGGACGGACGCGCGCCCGGGCCCCCTCGTCGCCGTGGTCGTCTTCATGATGGCCCCCCACCCCTTCGACCTGGCCGAACACATGTCGAAGAAAGATCGGCGAATCGAACACGATGTCGATCGAACTCCCGTACGATGTTGTACACCACGCCACCGCTGATTTCGAGAACGACTCGAACAATTGTTTGAATACGATCTTCAACGGGGGTACGGTCGCTGTGTGCGACGTAAGAGATACAGATCGGGAGGCGAGGAGACCGCATGAACGGGCACGACGAGAACGGTTCGGCCGTCAGCGACCTGGCGGTGCGCAGGCGTGACTCCCTCGGCCTCACCCCCAGGCAGCGGAAGATCCTTGAGGTGATCCGCGACTCGGTGCAGCAGCGCGGTTACCCGCCCTCCATGCGGGAGATCGGCGAGGCGGTGCAGCTCACGAGCACCTCCAGCGTGTCGCACCAGTTGACGGCGTTGCAGCGCAAGGGCTACCTGCGCCGCGATCCGCACCGCCCCCGCGCGCTGGAGGTGCGCCTGCCCGGCGAGCCGGTGCTGTGGGTGGACCCCGACTCCGGCACCGACGAGGCCCCGGTCAGCCGTCCGACCGCGGCCTACGTGCCGCTCGTCGGCCGGATCGCCGCCGGTGGCCCCATCCTCGCCGAGGAGAGCATCGAGGACGTCTTCGCCCTCCCCAAGCAGCTTGTCGGCGAGGGCACGCTCTTCCTGCTCCAGGTGACCGGCGACTCGATGATCGACGCGGCCATCGCCAACGGCGACTGGGTGGTCGTCCGCCAGCAGCCCGTCGCCGACAACGGTGACGTGGTCGCCGCGATGATCGACGGCGAGGCCACGGTCAAGACCTTCAAGCGCAAGGACGGCCATGTCTGGCTCGTCCCGCACAACCCCAACTACGACCCGATCCCCGGCGACGAGGCCACCGTCCTGGGCAAGGTCGTGGCGGTTCTGCGCAAGCTCTGAGACGGCACACCACGAGGAGCGGGGTCCCCGGACCGGGATCCCGCTCCTCGTGGTGTGCTCGGGGCCGCCCTCGAGGCCGTACGGCGAGACCTCCGTCCCAGCCGTCCCAGCCGTTCCGGACTCTCCGGCCGTTCCGGGCTCCCCGAGCGGGACGGGCTCTCGGGCCGGTGTGGGCTCCCCGACCGGCACGGGCTCTCCGGGCCGAACCCGACGGGTGCGGCGCCCGTTGTCAGCGTCCTGAACAGACTGTCAGCGCCCTGAACAGATCGGCAGGCGCACTTCTCCTTTGTGGGGGTATCGGGCACGTTTGTGGGGGGTGCCGGGCATGCGCTGATTCTGTTTTCGGCTCGGAATAAGCCACAGGCGATGAAATTTCGGCAATTGCTACCTGTAGCGACCTTTCCGTGGATCACGAGACGTTCTACGCTCACTCCCCACAGAGCGCGGCCGGTCCGTGCCGTCCTCGCGGGGGAGGGGTGCGGGCGATCCCCAGCCGCCCGCCTCGACAGCCGAGGAGCGCCCTCATGCCTCGCCGCCTCCCCGAACCGGCAGCCGACCGCGGCCCCCTGCTCCACTCGGGCCCGTTCCACCAGGCCCTGCGCGCCTGCATCCGGGAGAGCGGCCTGCCACTCGACCGCATCCGGTCCCGCCTGGCCCAGCGCGGGCTGACGGTCGCGCTGTCCACCCTGAGCGACTGGCAGCGGGGCCACCGGCGCCCCGGTGGCGAGCAGTCCACGCTGGTCGTCACGGCCCTGGAGGAGATCCTCCGCCTGCCCGGCGGCTCGCTCACCCGCCTCCTCGACCGCGGGCCGGGGCTGGACGAGCGTTCCGGGGCGCTCGGCGAGCTGCTGGACGCGCTGCCGGGCTCACGCGACCAGGACGCCGTCGTCATCATCCAGCAGCAGAAGGTGCTGATCGACGCGGCGCGGAGGTGCGCGTCGGTGTGGACCCGCACCCTGGTCCGGGCCCGGCGCGACGGCATGGACCGGTATGTGGTCAGGTCGTTCGTCGACCCCGGCACCGACCTCGAAGGGTGTGAGATCCACGCTCTGGAGAACTGCAGGGTCGGCACCGTCCTGCGACACCAGCGTCGGGCGGTGATGGTCGCCGAGCTGCTCTTCGACCATGTGCTCCGGGCCGGTGACACCTGGGTCTTCGAGTGGGAGAGCGTCGACAGGCCGACGCGGCCGTGTGTCGACCACGGCCACGGTTTCCGGCAGCCGGTCGCGCATTTCCTGCTCCAGGTGCGGTTCGATCCCCTGGCCCTGCCGGCCGAATGCCATTCCTACGTCCGATCCGGCCCGGGCCAGACGCCTTTCCGGACCGGTGTCCTGGTGCCCACCGCCCATCACACCGTCCACATGGCCGCCGCCGACGTGGCCGCCGGGGTGCTGGGCATCGCCTGGCGCTGGCCGTAAACCTCTCCCCGAGCGGTTGGGCCCCCCGAAATTTCGCACCATTGACGGCGCGGGGGCACGTGATTACGTTCGGTTCAAATTGACAGTAAAGTTTCCTGTTAATTAACCCCCCAGTTCCAGGTCGTAGAGGCGGTCGCCCATGAGAAATCGACTTGTCCTGAAACTCTTAGGCGTGGTGGGGGCGGTCCTCCTCCCGCTGGGAGGGGCCGTCGCGACGGCGCCCGGCGCGTCGGCCGCCGTGACCGTGCCGATCCGGGCCAACGCCGGCGGATCCGCGCTCACCGACGCGGCGGGAGACCAGTGGGTCGCCGACAAGGCCTACTCCAGCGGCGACTGGGGCTACCAGACCAGCTACGGGGGCGGCTCGACCACCGGCGCGATCGCCGGGACGACCGACGACTCCCTCTACCAGAACTACAACACCTTCAACGGCTGGGGCGGCTACCGCTTCGACGTCCCGAACGGCACCTACCAGGTGACGCTGAAGATGGTCGAGGACTGGGCCAACGCGGCCGGCCAGCGCAAGTTCGACGTCCGCGTCGAGGGTGCCAACGCCCTGACCGGCTTCGACATCTTCGCCTCCTGCGGGGCGCTCACCGCCTGCGACCGGACCTTCCCCGCGACGGTCACCGACGGCGCGCTCAACATCCAGTTCAACATGAACGGCGGAGCCAACTACGCGACGGTCTCCGCCATCGCGGTGACCGGCGGGGGCGGTGGAGGCGAGGACACGACACCGCCCAGCACCCCGGGCAACCTCCGCTCCACCGCCACCACCTCCACCAGCGCCTCCCTCGCCTGGAACGCCTCCACCGACAACGTCGCCGTCACCGGCTACGAGATCTACCGAGGCGCCACCCTCCTCACCACCGTCAACACCACCACCTACACCGACACCGGCCTGACCCCCGCCACCACCTACAGCTACACCGTCCGCGCCCGCGACGCCGCCGGAAACCGCTCCACCCCCAGCAACCAACTCAACGTCACCACCCAGAACGGCGGAGGCGAGGACACGACACCGCCCAGCACCCCGGGCAACCTCCGCTCCACCGCCACCACCTCCACCAGCGCCTCCCTCGCCTGGAACGCCTCCACCGACAACGTCGCCGTCACCGGCTACGAGATCTACCGAGGCGCCACCCTCCTCACCACCGTCAACACCACCACCTACACCGACACCGGCCTGACCCCCGCCACCACCTACAGCTACACCGTCCGCGCCCGCGACGCCGCCGGAAACCGCTCCACCCCCAGCAACCAACTCAACGTCACCACCCAGAACGGCGGAGGCGGCGGCGGCGGCGGCAACAAGCTGCTGGGCTACTTCACCCAGTGGGGCATCTACCAGCGGGCCTACCACGTCAAGAACATCGTCACCAGCGGCTCGGCCGCCAAGCTCACCCACATCAACTACGCCTTCGGCAACGTCCAGAACGGCCAGTGCACCCTGGGCGACACCTACGCCGACTACGACCGCTTCTACCAGGCGGGCGAGAGCGTGGACGGGGTGGCCGACACCTGGGACACCGGCGCGCTGCGCGGCAACTTCAACCAGCTGCGCAAGCTGAAGAAGCAGTTCCCCAACATCAAGGTGCTGTTCTCCTTCGGCGGCTGGACCTGGTCGGGCGGTTTCGGCCAGGCGGCGGCCAACCCCGCCGCGTTCGCCGAGTCCTGCTACCGCCTGGTCGAGGACCCGCGCTGGGCGGATGTGTTCGACGGCATCGACATCGACTGGGAGTACCCGAACGCCTGCGGCCTCACCTGTGACACCAGCGGTTTCGCCTCCTTCAGGAACCTGATGTCGGCGCTGCGCTCACGGTTCGGCCCCAGCTATCTGGTGACCGCCGCCATCACCGCCGACGGCACCTCGGGAGGCAAGATCGACGCGGCCGACTACGGCGGCGCCGCCCAGTACGTCGACTGGTACAACGTCATGACCTACGACTTCTTCGGCGCCTGGGCCACCACCGGGCCCACCGCCCCGCACTCCCCGCTCACCACCTACGGCGGCATTCCGATCCCCGGCTTCGACTCCGACTCCGCCATCCAGAAACTCAAGAGCAAGGGGGTGCCGGCCGGCAAGCTGCTGCTGGGCATCGGCTTCTACGGCCGGGGCTGGACCGGTGTGAGCCAGGCCGCCCCCGGCGGCTCGGCGACCGGCCCCGCGCCCGGGACCTACGAGCAGGGCATCGAGGACTACAAGGTCCTCAAGACCCGCTGCCCGTCCACCGGGACCGTCGCGGGAACGGCCTACGCCTACTGCGGCAACCAGTGGTGGAGCTACGACACCCCGGCGACCATCGGGGGCAAGATGAGCTACTCGAAGAACCAGGGCCTGGGCGGGGCCTTCTTCTGGGAACTCACCGGAGACACCTCCAACGGCGAGCTGATCAGCGCGATGAAGAGCGGCCTGGGCTAGGGCCTGTTCTGAGTTCGGATCTTTAGGTCTCGGATCCCGCGCCGTCGCAGGTAGAGGCGGTTGGCGCGGGAGGAGGGAGGAGTATGCCTTGTCCGCCGCCACCGCGCCGGGCCGGGTGCGGGGCCGGCCGAGCCGGACACCGACGTGGAGCCGCGTTTGACCTGCGGTGTCGTTCTTTGCGTTCAAGCTTGGACGGATGACACATCGGGTCCTGTCCCGAGGGCTTGGAGGTTGTGCGTCATGCGCTCCAGGACGCTGACGGCCGTGCCGTACTCCTCCATGGAGATGCCGGACATCGACAGCTGGCGGAACGCGTCGATACGGTCGGCGACCGTGGCCAGTCGCTGACGGCCGTCAGGGGTGAGGGTGAGCCGGTCCGGTGCGGGGCGAGTCGCCCAGCCATCGGCGAGGACGGTGTCGATGGCGGCGGTCAGGGTGGGGAGGTCGGCGTTGGCCGCCAGGACGGCCAGCACGTCGGTGTCGGGGATCTGAGGGGTGTCGTGGATGACGTTGAGGACCTGCCAGGCGATCCGAGTGAGGCCGAACTCGTGCAGCATGCCGTTCATGTGCTGGGTGATGGCCTGGTCGGTGCGGTTGAGCCAGTAGCCGATGGGCTTCATGATGGGTGTTCCTCAGTGGTGGGGTTGGGCTCTGCGGGGCATGAGCCGGACCAGGCCACAGCAGGCCAGGACGAGGGCGGCGACGAGGACCAGGCTGAGGGCGGTGCCGCCGGAGGTGTGGAAGTAGACGGTGGTGATGGCCGCGGCGCCGAGGCTGTTGGCCAGTTGCTGGACGGCCGACAGTGAGCCGCTGGCGCTGCCGGACTCGACCCGGTCGATGTCACCCAGGGTGACCTGGTAGATGGTGCCGAAGCAGGCGCCCAGGCCCAGGCCGGTGACGAATACCGGTCCGATGAGCGCCCATGTGGCCAGCTCGGCTCCCTGGGTGCACACCAGGGCGAGCAGGGCCAGAGTGCCGGTCAGGGTGAGGAGCAGGCCGAGGAGGATCAGGGTACGGCCCAACCGGGCCAGGAGGTTGTGCGCGGCGATCGAGGCGACGATGATGCCTGCTGCGAGCGGCGCCAGCCCGAGGGAAGCCTGCGTCGGCGTGCGGCGCAGGACGTCCTGCAGGAACAGGGACAGAACGAACAGCAGACCGGAGACAGCGGCGTAGAAGACCAGGCCGAGGATCAGGCCGGAGACGAAGCCGCGGTTGGTCAACAGGGAGGGCTCGATCAGCGGACTGGCCGCGACACGCTGACGCAGGCAGAACAGGGCGAAGAAGACGGCACCCGCGGCCAGGCAGAGGATCGGGGTAAGCGTCCAGCCGTGGCTGGAGCCGTCGATCAGGCCGTACAGCAGGCCAAGCATGGTGGCGGCGAGCAGGCCGGAGCCGAGGCCGTCGAGAGCGACCGCCCGATCACCGGTGTCGCGGGGCAGGAGCCGTACGGCCAGGGCGGTCGCCAGGCCGCCGAGCACGATGTTGATCAGGAACATGGAGCGCCAGCCGAGGCCGAACAGGTCGGCGTCGATGAGGACTCCGGCGAGGATGGGGCCGCCAATGGCGGACAGGCCCAGGGCGGGGGCGAAGACGCCGAACGCCTTGCCGATCTCCTCGCGAGGGAACACCGCGCCCAGGATGCCGAAGCCCTGGGGGATCACCAGGGCGCCGAAGGCTCCCTGGAGCAGCCGGAAGACGATGACGGAGGCGGGATCGAAGGCCAGGCCGCAGGCAACGGAGGCCAGGGTGAAGCCGGTGATGCCGACCAGGAACAGGCGGCGGCGCCCGTACCTGTCGCCGAGCCGTCCGCCGATCACGAGCAGGACGCCCATCGCCAGGGCGTAGCTGGCGCCGAGCCACTGGACGAGGGCGTCTCCGCCGCGCAGGTCGGCGGCGATGGTCGGGGCAGCGATGTTGGTGATGGTGGCGTCGAGGAGGTCGAGGATCGCGGCGAACAGGACGACGGCCAGGATGGCCCAGCGTCGGCGCTCGGCGGTTTGCGGTGGCGCGAGTGCCAGGGGCGGGTTCATGGGGATGCCTTTGAAGGGGGGAGGGAGGGCCTGCCCTGAGCGGAAGGCCCTGCCGGGGTCAGCGTGGGGTGAAGGCGGCGGCGTTTTCGCGGGCCCACTGCTGAAAGGTGCGGGCGGGCCTGCCGAGAAGGGTCTGGGTGGTGTCGGCGATGACGGCGGGCTCGGCGGACGCGGCGGCCCAGAGCGCGAGCAGGGAGCCGACCATCGGGGCCGGCATGTACTGGCCCATCTGCTGCTCGGCCTCGGCATGGGTGATCTTCACGACCGGGATGTCACGGTCGAGGACGTCGGCGAGGACGGCCAGCTGCTCGCGGAAAGTGAGTACCTGCGCGCCCGTGAGGGTGACCGCGCGGCCGGTGAGGGAGTCGCCGGTCAGTGCCTCGACGGCGATGTCGGCGACGTCGGCGGGGTGGATGGGCGCGATCTGCGCGTCCGGATAGGCGAGCTGGATCGGCATGTTCTGGCCGATGAAGTAGGCCCAGCCGAGGGAGTTGCTGGCGAAGGCGTCCGCCCGCAGGAACGTGCAGGTGAGGTCGGAGTCGGCGAGGGCGCGCTCGACCTTGAGGCTGTGGCTCGCGAGCGGGTCGTTCTCGGCGTCGGGGCCCAGGACCGAGGAGGAGGACAGCAGGACGACGTGTTCGACGCCCGCGACCTCAGCGGCCTTGATGAAGGCGTCGATGCCGCCGGGCTCGGGGTAAAGGAAAACTTGGCGGATGCCGTCGAGCGCGGCCTCGAAGGTGTCGGGGCCGTCAAGGGCGAGCTCGGCGACCTGGACGCCGGTGGGGACGGCCAGGTCGGCGGGGTTGGCACTGGCGGCGCGGACGGGCAGACCGGCGGAGTGGAGGCGGTTGATGATCGCCTGGCCGACCTTGCCGCGGGAGCCGGTGATGAGGGTGGTCATGAGTTTCTCCTGTTCGTTTGTGAGCTTCTACATATGCATGTTGCCATGCATATAATTTCATGTCAACACATGCCTTCGGATTCTCACGGATATACGATGGGCATATGACGACGAACGAGCCCCGAACCGCTGATGAGCTGCTGAATGCCGTCGGCCCGGCCTTCTCCAAGCTGCGGCGCACCTCGCTGCTGGAGGTCGAGAATCCGATCTCGGCCAAGGACCTGAGCCGCACCCTGGTGCTCAACCTCGTCCTGGAGCACACCCGGGACTCGGAAAAGGAGGTCACCGTCGGGGCGGTGGCCGAGCTCCTGGCCGTGGACCCGTCGGTGGCCAGCCGCATGGTCACCGACAACATCAAGGCCGGCTATCTGATCCGCGCCGCCTCCCAGCAGGACGGCCGCCGCACCGTCCTGCGACTCAGTCCTCAGGGCGAAGAGCTCATGGCCCGCTTCCGCCGCCACCAACGCTCGGCGTTCGAATACATCACCGCCGACTGGACCGACCACGATCGCCTGGAGTTCGCCCGTCTGATGCTCAAATACGTCGACTCCCTGGCCCACCTCCGCAACCGGGGCCTGGCCGACGACGTCAGTGACTCCTGAAACCCCTTCGTCTCAGATCCGAGGGGCGAGGAAGGCACGTCCACTCACGTCAACGACAGGACCATTCACGCCAGAGGTTCACGTATGCCTGATAGCGTCGCCTGGGCTATGTCTCCCCCTGTGAACGGAGGCACGATCTCCGCCCACCTGGCGCGTTTCCTCGTCGACTCGGTGCGCCATTCGGGACGAGCCTGGGCAGGTTCGCTCACCTGCCCGATCTCGGCCCCGAGGTCCTGCGCGACGACCTGGCCCGGGTGTCGACTCCCTCGGCGCTGGCGCTGTGGGAGCAGCTCACTCTGACCGAGCCGGGATCCGCCATCGGCGCGCTGGTCACCGGCCACGCCCCGATCGGCACCTTCGGTCTCTGGGACTATCTGGTCACCACAGGCAGAAACCCGGTGGCCTCACCCCGCCGTGCCGCGCTGTGCGAGGTGGCGCAGATACTCCCCGCGGTTGAGCGGGTTGCCGTCCGACCGCTCGCGCACCGGGGCCGGTCCGCCGACCGGCCGGTCCCCCGACGGCCGTGACCACCAGACCCCTTCGCCACGGGTCAGTCCGGGCAGGCGCCGCCCGAACTCGTGCACCCGGCGCGCGGGGATGCCGCCCCTGACCAGCCAGGTGTCCGTGTCGCCGGAGGACTCCCGGATGTCCGCGCCGAAGGCGGCGAGCTCGGCGGTGACGGCGCTGAGCGTGTCCGACGGGATCTCCAGTTCGAAGGCGTGGCACGGCTCGTGGACCCGGGTCCCGGCGATGTCCAGGGCACGCATCAGGACCAGCGGCGTGAGGTTGCGGAAGTCACCGGCCGTACTGATCGGGGCCGCGTAGCCTGTCCGGGTCAGGGTGACGACGCAGTCGGTCACCGCCCAGCCGTAGATCCCCTGTTCAAGGGTCTGCCGTACGGCGTCCTCGATCGCCCGGTGGAAGGGGCGCGGCAGCGAGCCGAGCTCGACCTCCCGCCGGAAGGTGATCCCCGCTCCGCTCCCGGGTCCGACCCGCAGCCCGACGGTCGCGAAGAACTCGTTGCGCCCGTGCCGGTCGATCTCCTCGCATGCCTCCCCGACGCCCACCGGGCGCTCGACGTAGACCGTACGGCTCTGCTCGAACACGGCCTCGACGCCGAAGTCGTTGAGGATGGTCTCGGCGATGACGTCCTTCTGCACCTCGCCGTAGAGCAGGACCGAGGTCCCCTCCCCCGGGACGGCACGTGTGTGGATCAACGGGTCCTGGTCGGCGAGGCTCACCAGCGCGGCGTGCAGCCGTGCGGCGTGCTCGGCCCGCTTCGGCCGGGCGAGGGTCTCCACGCTCGGCGGGGCGAAGTGCGTCCGCCCGCCGAGCCCGTGGGCCGAGCCGACCTGGTCCCCGACCCGGATGCGGGACAGGCCCCAGATCTTCGCGATGTTCCCCGCCGTCAGGTGGCGGGCCTCCCGCCGGGCCGGTCCGATGACCTGGAGCGCGGTGATCTGCTCGGTGTCCTCGCTGACGCCGCCGTCGGCTCCCCGCCGGTAGCAGGTGACCCGCTGTCGGGCGCGCAGCTCACCGGAGTGCATGCGCAGGTAGGCGATCTTCTCCCCGGCGCCGCCGCGCTCGACGGCGAAGACGGTGGCGCGAGGGCCGTCGTCTCCGGCGGCGGAGGCCGGCGGGAGCAGCCGCGAGATCCCGTCGAGGAGCGCCTCGACGCCCTGGCCGGTCAGCGCCGAGCCGAAGAACAGCGGGTGGAGCAGGCCGGCGGCGGTCTGGCCGCGGATCCCCGCCAGGAGCCGGTCACCCGTGGGGAGCGAGCCGGCGACGAGGTCGGCGAGCAGCGCGTCGTCGTTCTCCGCGAGGATCTCCGCCACCCGGGAGCGGAAGTCCGGGACGTCCGGGGAATCCGGGCCGTCCGGGGCTCCCTGCCCGCCCGGGGAGTCCGGGACGTCCAGGGAGTTCGGGGAGTCCGGGACGTCCAGGGAGTTCGGGACGGTGTGCGCGGCCGGCGATCCGGCCTGCCGGACCCGGTTCATCGCGACGATCCGCGGCGTCAGCTTCCGCCGGACGTCGGCCAGGATCTCCTCGTGGCGGGCCCCGGCGCGGTCGATCTTGTTGACGAAGATCAGGGTCGGCAGTCGCATCTGCCGCAGGGTCTTCATCAGGACGCGGGTCTGCGCCTGGACGCCCTCCACCGCCGACAGGACCAGGATGGCGCCGTCGAGCACTCCGAGCGCCCGCTCGACCTCGGAGATGAAGTCGGAGTGCCCGGGGGTGTCGATCAGGTTGACCTGCAGGGTCCCGACGGTGAAGGAGGCCACCGCGGAGCGGATCGTGATGCCGCGCCGCCGTTCGATGTCGCCCGTGTCGGTCTGGGTGCTGCCGGCGTCGACGCTGCCGAGCCGGTCGATGACGCCGGTGTCGAACAGCAGGCGCTCAGTGAGACTGGTCTTGCCCGCGTCGACATGGGCGAGAATGCCGATGTTGAGGGTGTGCATGAGTGCTGGAGTCCTCGAAAACTCTCGTCCGGATAGGGCGCTGTGAGGTTTCGAAGGCTCGCCGCATCTCGTGCTCCCGGTGGTCGGTCGGTCGGTCGCCGACATCCTTCCACCGGCGGGCCCGATTTTCGACGCAATAAATCCGACCCGACGACCACGCGCCTCAGACGGCCCCGCTGAGGCTCTGGTGGCTCCCGCCGTTGACCTCCTCGGCCGGGGCGTTCTCGCCGGCGAGCAGACGGGCGGCCACGACGGGGCCGGAGGTGGCCGGACGACCCGGGGCAGAGGCGTCTCATCAGGGGGTGGACGTTCCGTCGGGTGAATGCGGATGCTGCTAGCGTTCGACATGTGCCACAGCAGCGACGTCGAGCGGACGCCCTGCGCAACTCCGACCGGATCGTCCGCGCGGCGATCACCGCCCTGCAGGAGACCGGCCCGGCCGTCCCGCTGGAGGAGATCGCCCGCCGGGCCGGCCTCGGCATCGCCACCGTCTACCGGCGCTTCGGCGACCGCGACGGCGTGATCCGAGCCGCCTTCGAAACCTACTTCGCCGAAGAGGTCGAGCCGCTGGCCCGGGCCGCCCGCACGGCCGCCGACCCCCGCCAGGGGCTGGCCACCGCGCTGGCCGCCACCGTCGACACCCTGGCCGCCCACCGCCGTCTGCTCGCCGCCGCGCGGGAGGCCGGGGCCTTCACCGTCGGCCTCGCCGAACGATCCGTCGACCCGCTCGGCGACGTCCTGACCGCCGCCCAGCGCCGCGGCCTGATCCGCACCGACCTGCTGGTACGCGACCTGGCCGCGATCGTGGTGATGGCCCTGGGCACCGTCCACCCGGGCGACGGCGGCGGCCGGCCCGATGACGACGGCGCCGACCACCGGCGCTATCTGGCCCTTCTGCTCGACGGCACGCGTCCCTCGGCCGAGCCTCTCCCCCGCCCTTCGCCCCACCGCCTCTTCGCCGACGACACGGCCGGGGGCTGCGCGGCCGACAGGCGCCGCTGAACGGCCGGCCGCGGGGCGCCCGCCGTACGCGGACACCCCGCCCGCCGTACGCGGACGCCCCGCGCGACCGCTACGGGACGATGTTGACCAGCTTGGGCGCGCGGACGATGATCTTGCGCGGAGCCCCGGACAGGAAGGACTGCACCTTCGCCGAGGCCAGCGCCAGCGCCTCCAACTCGGCCTCGGAGATCTCCGGGGAGACCTCCAGGCGGTCACGGACCTTGCCGGCGACCTGGACGACGCAGGTGACGGAGTCCTGGACCAGCAGGGCCGGATCGACCACCGGCCAGCCGGCCCTGGCGACCGAGGCGGGGTGGCCCAGACGCTCCCAGCCCTCCTCCGCGGCGTACGGGGCGACCAGGGACAGCATGACCGCCAGCGCCTCGGCGGCCTCCCGGACGGCCGGGTCGGCCGCGCCGGGGCCGGAGTCGATCGCCTTGCGGGTCGCGCTCGTCAGCTCCATCATGCGGGCCACCGCGACGTTGAAGCGGTGGGAATCGACCAGCTTGGTGACCTCGTCGATGGTCTGGTGGACGGCCTTGCGCAGGTTCAGGTCACCGGTCGCGAAGTCCGCGCCGGGGGCGGAGGCCGCACCGGCCTCGGCCATGACGCGGAAGGCGCGGGCCAGGAACTTCTGCGACGCGGCCGGGGAGACGTCGGCCCAGTCGATGTCGTCCTCCGGCGGACCGGCGAACACCACGGTCAGCCGGACCGCGTCCACGCCGTAGGAGTCGATCTGCTCGCCCAGGTCCACGCCGTTGCCCAGTGACTTGGACATCGCCTTGCCCTGGTTGATCACCTGCCCCTGGTTCAGCAGGCGGGTGAAGGGCTCGGTGAAGTCGACCATGCCCATGTCGTGCAGGACCTTGGTGAAGAACCGCGAGTACAGCAGGTGCAGCACCGCGTGCTCGACGCCGCCGACGTACTGGTCGATGGGGCCCCACTTGCGCAGCTTCTCCACGTCGAACGGGCCGTCCTCGTAGGACGGGTCCACGTAACGCAGGAAGTACCAGGAGGAGTCGACGAAGGTGTCCATCGTGTCGGTGTCGCGCCGGGCCGGGCCGCCGCACTTGGGGCAGGCGACGTTGACCCAGTCCTCGGCCGAGGCCAGCGGGGAGACGCCCTTGGGGGCCAGGGCCTCGCCGCGCAGGTCGGGCAGGGTGACCGGCAGCTGGTCGTCCGGGACGGGGACCTCGCCGCAGTCGAGACAGTGGATGATCGGGATCGGGCAGCCCCAGAAGCGCTGGCGGGACAGCAGCCAGTCGCGCAGGCGGAAGTTGACCGTCGCCTTCCCGGTGCCGCGCTCGGCCAGCACTCCGATGATCTTCCGGATCGCGTCGGCCTTGGACAGACCGTCCAGCGGGCCGGAGTTGACCAGGGATCCCTCACCGGCGGTGGCCACACCGGTCTCGCCCGGGTCGGCCAGACCGGTGTGGACCACGACCCGCACCGGCAGGCCGAAGGCGCGGGCGAAGTCCAGGTCGCGCTGGTCGTGCGCGGGGACCGCCATGATGGCGCCGTGGCCGTAGTCGGACAGCACGTAGTCGGCCGCCCAGACCGGCATGCGCTCGCCGTTGACCGGGTTGATCGCGTAACGGCCCAGGAAGACGCCGGTCTTCTCCTTGTCGGTGGAGAGCCGGTCGATGTCGGACAGCTTGGACACCTCGGCCCGGTAGGCCTCGAAGGCCTCGCGCCGGTCCTCTGCGACGATCTCCTCGGCCAGCGCCGCGTCCGGGGCGACCACGAAGAAGGTCGCGCCGTACAGGGTGTCGGGACGGGTGGTGTAGACGGTGACCGGCTCGTCGCGGCCCTCGATGACGAAGTCGACGTCGGCGCCCTCGGACCGGCCGATCCAGTTGCGCTGCATGGTCAGCACGCGCTCCGGCCAGCCGCCCTCCAGCTGGGCCATGTCGTCCAGCAGCCGGTCGGCGTAGTCAGTGATCTTGAAGTACCACTGGGTCAGCTCGCGGCGGACGACCTCGGCGCCGCAGCGCTCGCACCTGCCGTCCTTGACCTGCTCGTTGGCCAGCACGGTCTGGTCGTTGGGGCACCAGTTGACCAGGCCGCCCTTGCGGTAGGCCAGGCCGCGCTCGAAGAAGCGGATGAACAGCCACTGGGTCCACCGGTAGTAGTCGGGGTCGCTGGTGTGCAGGCGGCGGGACCAGTCGAAGGAGATCGCGTAGCGCTTGATGGAGTGGGCCTGGGTCTCGATGTTGGCGTAGGTCCACTCGGCCGGGTGCGCGTTGCGCTTGATCGCGGCGTTCTCGGCGGGCAGGCCGAAGGAGTCCCAGCCGATCGGGTGCAGCACGTTGTAGCCGCGCTGGACCCAGTAGCGCGAGAAGACGTCGCCGATGCCGAACGCCTCGGCGTGGCCCATGTGCAGGTCGCCTGAGGGGTAGGAGAACATGTCGAGCATGTAGCGCCGCTCACGCGCGTCGGCGGGGTCGTCGGAGGCCCGGAAGGGGTCGAGCTCCTCCCATCGCCGCTGCCACTTGACCTGCAGTGCCTGCGGGTCGTAGTGCTGCTCGTCGGTCTGCATGTCGGCTCGCTCGCTCACGTCAATCTTCCCTCGGTATACGTCTGCGCAGATGATCTGACCCATCCGACCCAATAGAAAAACCCTCCGCTCACGCGAAGGGCAGCCGCATCGGCGGGCGTCTAGCGCCGGGAAGGCCGATGCGGCCAGATAAGCAGCAGGGCCGCGGCACGCATATGCCAAGAGTATCGCAGTACGCAAGCCATATTCATGACCCGGGAAATCCATCCGATCGCGGCGAACCGGGGACAGCGGCACCGGCGGGTCAGCACAATGGGAGGCTCATGCGTCTGGGACAGGCCGAGGTTAGATGGTGATACGTCCGTTGTGACCTCACATGTCCCGTCAGTTTACTCTTTCACCGTGGCACACTCAGTCGAGCCGGGGCAGGGCCCGGATCCCTCGGAGGTCGGCCTGCCGATGCAGGATCCGCCAACCGACCCCACCGGACTCCAGTTCAGGGGGGCGTTCTCCAGTTTCCCTGCCAACCCCCCCGTCTCACGTGAGACCATGCCCAATACCCCTAATTCGGGCAAACGCCCTGGAGGTAAGGAAGCCATGGCCTCGGAGCAGTCCAGCCAGTCCCACCTGCCTCCGGCATGGCCGGAAGCCGCAGAGCCGTCGCCCGCCTGGGCGGACGGCTCTTCCGGCACCGGCCCCCGGCTCCCCCTCCCCCAGGAGGAGCCCGCCGGAGACCGCGCCTCCTGGCAGGCCGCCGTCCCCGGCAACGGCTCCTGGCAGCAGGCCTTCGGGGCACCGGCCCCCGACCCCCAGACCCAGGCCCCGCCTGCCTCCGGCCCGCGGCCGGGCGGCGACTCCTGGCAGGCCGCCACGCCCGCACAGGACGGGCCCGGCACCCGGCCGCCCGCCGAGAACGGCGGGTGGCCCACGCCGCAGACCGCCGACAACGGAGGGTGGGGCACTGCCCAGGCCGCTGACAACGGAGGGTGGGGTACGGCCCCGGCGACCGGGAACGGCGGCTGGGAGGCGGCCCGGAGCAACGACAACGGGGGCTGGGGTACGGCCCCGGACGGCGGCGGGCGGAACGCCGCACCGCCGGCCGAGAACGGCGGATGGGGCAGGCCGGCCGAGTCGCCGGACCCCGGCCACTCCTCCCCCTCCTGGCCGGCCCCGACGGGCGGCCCCGGCCCCTCCGCCGGCCAGGACCCGCTGACCGGCCCCGACCCGTTCCGCAGTCAGGACCCGCTGACCAGCCCCAACGCCTTCGGTCACCAGGAGCCGCCGGCCGGCTCCAACCCGTTCGGCCACCAGGACCCGCTGACCAGCCCCGACCCGTTCCGCAGTCAGGACCCGCTCACCAACCCCAACGCCTTCGGTCACCAGGAGCCCCTGACCAGCTCCAATCCGTTCGGTCACCAGGACCCGCTCACCAACCCCAACCCCTTCGGCGGCCGCGATCCGCGCACCGCCCCGGACCCGTTCGGCGGCCAGGCCCCCGTGGGGGGTCCCAACCCGTTCGGCGGCCAGGACCCGCTCACCGGCCCCAACCCCTTCGCCGGCCAGGAGACGCTCCGTAACGTCCCGGGCAACGGCGCCGCTCCGGAGAACCCCGGCGTGTGGGCCCTGGCGGGGGCGACCGCCCCGGAGGCCCCTCCCGGCGCGCCGCCGCAGGTTCCGCCGCCCCACGCTCCCCCGCAGGGCGCGCCCGCGCACGCCCATCCGGGCGACGGCGGGCCCCACCGCGGGCAGGTCCCCCCGCAGGGGCAGCCGGGCGGGCACCTGAGCCGGGATCCCTCCGATCCCAACAGGCCGTTCGTCACCGCGGGTCAGATCAGCGGGCCGAAGACCCCTCCGCCGGAGCGTCAGCAGGAGCTGTGGGACACGGTCTTCGGCGACAACTACCAGGCCATGGGAGAGGATCCGGAGCTCGAAGGGACGGGCCGGCCGATCTGGGTGTTCGCGCTGGCCGGCTCGGTGGTGATCGCTCTGATCGGCGCCGTGCTCTGGGCCTTCCTGGCGGGCCCCCTGGCCTCGACGGAGGAGAAGGCCATTCCGGAGGCCAAGCCCTCCGCGACCGGCAAGAAGCCCGCCAAGTCCCAGGCCGTGGGCCGCCTGCCGCGCTTCCCCGGCAAGGCCTCGCCGGTCGCCGGCACCCTGCCCGACCAGGCCTCGGCGATCAGCCTGGCCAAGCTCGGCGCGCCCTGGCGGCAGGACCAGCGCGAGAGCGTGTCCACCGCCTACGGCTTCACCACCCGCCAGTACGTCCCGGCCGGGCCGGACTCCCTGGGCAAGCCCCAGTTCGCCCAGGTGATGTCGGGACCGCTCTCGCCCCGGCTGAAGAGCAAATACACCTCACCCGACAACCTGGCCCCGGTGATCAACGCGGTGGCCTACACCGGCCGCAAGAAGTTCTTCCCCGAGGACAACAGCGCCCGCAAGACCGCCCAGCAGAACCTGTCGGTCAACGGTCTGCGGGGGCAGCTCGCCGCGTACGAGATCACCTCGGGCACGTCCAAGACGACGATGGTCGTGGCGGCCGTGAGCACCGGCGCCGACCTGCCCGCGATCGTCTACATGTCGGTGCCGGACAGCAAGAAGGAACTGCTGCCCGACGTCAACACCGTGTTCAAGTCGATCCGGCCGGCGGCTCGGTGACCTCAGAACGCGCAGTCCATGTGCTTGATGCCGTTGATGAAGCTGGAGTGGAGCCGCTGCGGCCTGCCGCCCTCGATCTGGGGGACGCGCCGCAGTAGCTCGCGGAACATCACGGTGATCTCACGGCGGGCCAGGTGGGCGCCCAGGCAGAAGTGCGGCCCCGGGCCGCCGAAGCCGACGTGCGGGTTGGGATCGCGGGTGACGTCGAAGCGGAGCGGGTCGGGGAAGACGCTCTCGTCCCGGTTCGCGGCCCAGTAGTACAGGACGACCTTCTGGCCCTCGCGGTAGAGCCGGCCGTCCGTCTCGTGGTCGCGGGTGACCTTGCGGCGCATGAAGTTCACCGGGGAGGCCAGGCGGACGATCTCCTCGACCGCGCCGGGGAGGCGGCCGTCGAGGTCGGCCAGGAGCAGCGCACGCTGGTCGGGGTTCCGGGTGAGCAGCCGCAGGCCGTAGGAGATGGCGTTGCGGGTGGTCTCGTTGCCCGCCACCACCAGCAGGATGAAGAACGAGCCGAGCTCCTGCACCGTCAGCTTCTCGCCGTCGATGTTGGCGTTGACCAGCGACGAGGTGAGGTCCCCCGTGGGGTGCTCGGCCCGGTGCGCGGCCAGGTCCTGCACGAGCTGCTGCAGGTCCATGCCCGCGGCCAGCAGCTTCTCGGCGATCGTGGTCATGTCGTCGCCGCCGTATTCGGGGTCGAACCCGCCGAGGATCACGTTGGACCGGTCGAAGACGGTGCCGTAGTCCTTCTCCGGGATCCCCATCATGTCGCAGATGATCTTCAGGGGCAGTCTGGCGGCGACCTCGGTCACGAAGTCGCAGCCGGGCCCCGCGGCGATCAGGTCGTCCACGATCCGGGCGGCCGCCGCCTCGACGTCGACCTCGAACTGTTTGATCATCTTGGGGGTGAAGGCCCGGGAGACGATCCGGCGGAGCCGGGCGTGCCGCGGGTCGTCCATGTTGATCATCGACCCGAAGTACTCGGTGAACTCCGGCGGCATGTCCGGGATGTTGGTGGCTCCGCCGTCCCCCGAGCAGAACACCTCGGGGTTGCGGCTGACCTCCAGGATGTCGGCGTGCCTGACCAGCGCGTAGTAGCCGGGCCCCTTGGGAGCGAAGGGGATCTCCATCTCCTCGTAGAAGGCGGGGCCGTCCAGGCCGCGCAGGAGCCGGAAGGCGTGCTCACGCTCCCGCATGGGCCTGGCCCAGAAGTCGTGGTCCGACAGGTCGAAGTCGGCGGCGGAGACGATCGGCTTCCGCTCGGACGGCGTCACGCTCATATCGCCAATCATTTGCGCAAGCAACCACTTACGTCAATGGAGTGCCTCAGAAGTCGCATTCGAGGCGCTTGATGCCGTTGATGAAGCTGGAGCGCAGGCGGTCCGGCTCACCGACCGAGCGGATCTGCGGCAGCCGGGTGAACAGCTCGCGGAACATCACGCCGATCTCGCGGCGGGCCAGGTGGGCGCCGAGGCAGAAGTGCGGCCCCGGGCCGCCGAAGCCGAGGTGGGCCCCCTCGCCGCGCCGGATGTCGAAGCGGGAGGGATCGGTGAACACGGTCTCGTCGCGGTTGGCCGCCCAGTAGAAGAGCAGGACCTTGTCGCCCTTGCGGTAGAGGTGACCGTTCATCTCGTGGTCGCGGGTGACGCTGCGGCGCATCCAGGCGACCGGGGAGGCAAGACGGACGATCTCCTCGACCGCGCCGGGGAGGTGGCTGTCGAGGTCGGCCAGGAGCAGCGCGCGCTGGTCCGGGTTCTCGGTGAACAGGTGCAGGCCGTGCGAGATGGCGTTGCGGGTGGTCTCGTTGCCCGCCACCACCAGCAGGATGAAGAACGAGCCGAGCTCCTGCATCGTCAGCTTCTCGCCGTCGATGTTGGCGCTGGTCAGGGCGGTGATGAGGGTGTCGCCGTCGCCGGCGGCCAGGGAGACGACGAGGTCCTGCAGGCGCTGCCCGGCGCCCAGGAGCAGTTCGGCCGCCCGGCTGACGTCCTGGATGAACTCGGGGTCGCCGCCGGACAGGATGACGTTGGTGGCCTCGAAGACCGTCTGGCGGTGCTCGGGGCCGATGCCCATCATGTCGCAGATGATCTTCAAGGGGAGCTTGGCGGCCACCTCGGCGACGAAGTCGCAGCCGGGCCCCACGGCGATCAGGCCGTCGACGATCCGGGTGGCCTCGGCCTGCACGTCGGCCTCGAACTGCTTGATCATCTTGGGGGTGAAGGCCCGGGAGACGATCCGGCGGAGCCGGGCGTGCCGCGGGTCGTCCATGTTGATCATCGACCCGAAGTATTCGCCGAACTCGGGGGTCAGGTCGTGGATGGAGGTCGACCCCCGGCTGGAGGAGAAGACCTCGGGGGTGCGGCTGGCCTCGACGACGTCGGCATGCCGTACCAGGGCGTAGTAGCCCGGCCCCGGCAGGGCGAAGCTCACCTCCGGCTCGGCGAACCGGAGGGGGGCCGTCTGGGCGCGCAGCAGCGCGAAGGCGGCCTCCCGCTCGGAGATCGGCCGCTCCCAGAAGGTGATGTCCGACAGGTCGATGTCCGCGAGTGAAACCGTCACACCAGCCCCCATTAGAACCGCATTCGGTTTTTTGATCCTGCCATACGATCTTGAACCTAACCAGTCCAGGACGAGAGCGTTCGCCCGGCCGCCACAGTAGCCGCCCCCGGGGCGGCTCAGCGCCGGATCCGCCGTAAGGCATGGAAGTCAGGTCGCGTACGGCAGGTGCTTGATGCCGTTGATGAAGTTGGACAGCAGGTAGGCGGGCTCGCCGGCGGCCCGGATGCCGGGCAGCCGGGTGAACAGCTCGCGGAACATCACGGTGACCTCCCGGCGGGCCAGATGGGCGCCCAGGCAGTAGTGGGGGCCGGGGCCGCCGAAGCCGACGTGCGGGTTGGGGTGCCGGGTGATGTCGAAGACATCGGGGTCGGCGAAGACGGCCTCGTCCCGGTTGGCGGAGTTGTAGAAGAGCAGGACCTTGTCGCCCCTGTCGTAGGTCTGCCCGTTCATCTCGTGCTCGCGGGTGACCGTGCGACGGAACTGGATCACCGGGGTGGAGTAGCGGATGATCTCGTCGACCGCGCCGGGGATGTGCTTGTCGAAGTCGCCCACGAGCAGCTCGCGCTGGCCCGGGTGGTCGGTGAGCAGTTTCAGGCCGTGGGAGATGGCGTTGCGGGTGGTCTCGCTGCCGGCGACCACGAGCAGGATGAAGAACGAGCCGAGCTCCTGCGGGGTGAGCGACTCCTCGCCGTTGACCAGCATGCTGGTCAGGTCGCCGGTGGAGTCGCCCCGGCGCCGGCGGCCGAGCCTGGCGGCCAGTGTGTTCAGCTCACGCCCGGCGGCCATCAGCTTGACCAGGCCGCGGCCGACGTTCCAGCGGCTGAGCTCCGGGTCGATCCCGGTGTATTCGGAGTCGGCGTTGCCCAGGATGATGTTGGTGGCCCGCAGCACCCGGGGATGGAGCTCCGGCGGGATGCCCATCATGTCGCAGATGACCTGGACGGGCAGCCGGGCCGCGACCTGGGTGACGAAGTCGCCCGGCCCCTCGGCGGCCGCCTCGTCCACGATCCGGGTGGCCGCCCGCTGCAGGTCCTCCTCCATCTTGGACAGGACCCTGGGGGTGAACGCCCGGGAGACGATGCGGCGGAGCCGGGCGTGCCGGGGGTCGTCCATGTTGATCATCGAGCCGAAGTAGACCGCCATCCACCGGGGCATGTCGACGACGCTGTTGGCGGTCGGCTCGCTGCTGAACACCCCGGCGTTCCGGCTGGCCTCGGAGACGTCCGCGTGCCGCACCAGGGCGTAGTAGCCGGGCCCGTGCCCGACGAAGGGGATCTTGTTCTCCCGCACGAACACGGGCCGGTCCAGCTCGCGGAGCCGCTTGAAGGCCGCCATGCGCTCCGCCTGCGGGCGCGCCCAGAAGGGGATCTCCGACAGGTCGACATGTGCCGCGTTCATGGTCACCAACCCAGATTTATGCAAGTGCCCACTTACGTCAAGTGTGAGTCACGGCACACGGAGGCGGGCGCGCGACGGGCGCCAGGCCGGCGCGGAGAACCCGCGACACCCGGCACGGGAGGGTCCCCGCGTCCCACACGAGGCCCGCCTCACCCTCCGCGGGAGGGCTCGAGGGAGGGCTCCACGAGCCGCCCGCCTCACCCGGTGCGGGCGATCAGGTCGGCGGCCTTCTCCGCGATCATCACAGTGGGGGCGTGGGTGTGACCCCGGTTGATGACCGGCATGATCGAGGCGTCGACGACCCGGAGCCCGCCGACCCCGCGGACCCTCAGCTCCGGATCCACCACCGCCTCGGCGTCCTCCCCCATCCGGCAGGTGCCCACCGGGTGGTAGAG
The DNA here is from genome assembly GCF_055586905.1 of Streptosporangium sp. NPDC048886. Classification (NCBI taxonomy): domain Bacteria; kingdom Bacillati; phylum Actinomycetota; class Actinomycetes; order Streptosporangiales; family Streptosporangiaceae; genus Streptosporangium; species Streptosporangium sp. NPDC048886. The sequence goes on along the minus strand of NZ_JBVJHH010000009.1, from coordinate 90,098 downwards.
GGTCTCGCTGCGTTCGCGGATCCAGCGGGTGAGCTGCTCGTCGGTCTCCGCGCCCCAGTAAGGGGCCATCGGCGGTCCGGCGAACGGCGTGAGCGCCGCGGTGGCGAACAGCTCCCTGGCCTTCCGCAGCCCGGCGACCTGCCGGCGGACGTCGGCCTCCGCCGTCAGGTAGGCGGGGTCGATCACCACCTCGCGGCCGTCGAGCGAGACGCGGCCGCGGCTCTCCGGCTGGAGCAGGATCGAGGCGATGGTCAGGCCGTGGCCGGGCGGCGGGGTGAGGCCGTGGTCGATGAACGGGCCGGGTGCGAAGATCAGCTCGATGTCGGGGGCGGGCTCGCCGGGGGAGGTGCGGACGAAGGCCACGGCCTCGCCGACGTTCGAGGTCAGCATGCCGCTCCGGCCGAGCAGGAAGCGGAGCAGGTTGGCGACCGACTCGGCGCCCGCGAGCGTCACCGGTCTGGGGCAGTGCAGGATGACGGCCGAGGCCAGGTGGTCCTGGAGGTTCCTGCCGACCTGAGGCAGGTCGTGGACCGGCTCGACGCCCTCGGCCCGCAGCTCGTCGGCCGCGCCGACGCCCGACAGCATCAGCAGGTGCGGGGAGCCGATCGCCCCGGCTGACAGGATGACCTCCCTGCGAGCCCGCGCCACCGTGCCGTCGCCGTACTCCACGCCGGTCGCCCGCCCGTCCTCGATCAGCACCCTGCGCACGCGCGAGGAGGTCAGCACGGTGAGGTTGGGCCGCCCGGCCGCGGGCCTGAGGTAGGCGTCGGCCGAGCTCCAGCGGCGGCCCCGGTTCTGGGTGACGGGGGTCTGGCAGCAGCCCTCGTTGGAGGGGCCGTTCAGCTCCTCCAGCCGGGCGAGCCCGAGCTCCTCGCAGGCGCGGAGGAAGGCCGCGGTGAGGGGGTTGGGGGTGCGCAGCTCGGCGATGTGGACCGGGCCCGCCGTGCCGTACACGCCGCCGCGGTTGGAGCCGGCGCGGCGCTCGGCCCGGTGGAAGTAGGGCAGGACCTCGTCGTAGGACCAGCCGGGCACGTCCCAGCCGTCGTAGTCGGCCCGGTGGCCGCGCACCCACATCTGGGCGTTCATCGAGGAGGAGCCGCCCAGCATCCGGCCGCGCGGCCAGTAGAGCTCGCGGCCGGACAGCTCGGACTGCTTGGCGGTGGTGAAGTTCCAGTCGCGCTCGGTCTTGAACAGCTTGGCGAAGCCGGCGGGCATCCGGACCTCCAGCCCGCCGTCGGAGCCTCCCGCCTCCACCAGCGCCACCGTCGCCGAGGGATCGGCCGAGAGCCTGTTGGCCAGCACGCATCCCGCCGAGCCCGCCCCCACGATCACGTAGTCGTAGTCCATGTGGCCACTGACCCTTCGTCGCACGAACGCACGGACGGCCGGCTCGCCCCTGGTAAGCGGGCTCTTATCTGCTTACTCCTCGCTGCTTTACACGTCAATTTGTAACCTTGGTTACCTACCGGTAGGTATCTCGAACTGCGAGTATGAGCGGGTCAGCGCTTGTTCGGAGGAGGAAGCACCATGCTCAACCTGTCGGTCGCACTGGAGGACAGCGCCCGGGAGCAGCCCGACCGCACCGCCCTGGTCTTCGGGGACCTGAGGCTGCCCTACTCCCTGGTCAACACCATCGCCAACCAGGTCGCCAACCTGCTGGTCTCCAGAGGCGTCGGCAAGGGCGACAAGGTGGCGCTGGCCTGCCCCAACCTCCCCTACTTCCCGTTCGTGTACTACGGGATCCTCAAGACCGGCGCCACGGTCGTGCCGCTCAACGTGCTGCTGCAGCCCCGGGAGATCGCCTACCACCTGGAGGACTGCGAGGCCAAGGCACTGTTCTGCTTCGAGGGCACCCCGGAGCTGCCGCTCGGCGAGCGCGGGCGGGCGGGCTTCGACCGGGCGACGGCGACGGAGCACTTCTTCGTGCTGCCGGCCGCGGCGTTCGCCACCGAGTCCGCGTACGGCGAGACGCTGTGGGCGGCGCTGGACGGCGTGTCCGGCGAGTTCGCGACCGTGCAGACCGCGCCGGACGACACCGCGGTGATCCTCTACACCAGCGGCACCACCGGCCAGCCCAAGGGCGCCGAGCTCAGCCACCAGAACATGCTGCTCAACGCCATGGTCTCGGACGAGATGTTCCCCCGCGGCGAGGACGGCGACGCCTTCCTGGCCGCGCTGCCGCTGTTCCACTCCTTCGGGCAGACCACCGTCATGAACCTCGGCTTCCGCCGCCGGGCCACCGTGGTGCTCATGCCGCGCTTCGAGCCCGGCCCCGCCCTGGAGCTGATGCGCGCCGAGAACATCACGCTGTTCGCGGGCGTGCCGACGATGTACTGGGCCATGCTGACGAAGATCCACGCCGACGGCGACGAGGTGCCCACCTCGCTCAGGGTCGCGGTCGCGGGCGGCGCCTCCTCGCCCGTCGAGGTGCTCAAGGACTTCGAGGCCACCTTCGGCATCGGCATCCTGGAGGGCTACGGCCTGTCGGAGACCTCCCCGGTGGCCAGCTTCAACCAGCTCGGCCGGCCCACCAAGCCCGGCACGATCGGCACGCCGATCTGGGGCGTGGAGATGAAGCTGATCGACAACGACTGGAAGACGGTCGAGGGCCAGGGCCCCGGCGAGATCGCGATCCGCGGGCACAACGTGATGAAGGGCTACTACAACCGCCCCGAGGCGACCGCCGAGGTCATGAACGACGGCTGGTTCCGCACCGGCGACATCGCCACCCGTGACGAGGACGGCTACTACGCGATCATCGACCGGGCCAAGGACCTGATCATCCGTGGCGGCTTCAACGTCTACCCGCGCGAGCTGGAGGAGGTCCTGATGACCCACCCCGCGGTCTCGCTCGCCGCGGTGGTCGGAGTCTCCCACGCCTCGCACGGCGAGGAGGTCAAGGCCTACGTCATCCGCACCCCCGAGGCGTCCGCCACCGAGGAGGAGCTGATCGCCTGGTGCAAGGAGAACATGGCGGCCTACAAGTATCCGCGGATCATCGAGTTCCGTGACGCCCTCCCGATGACCGCCACCGGGAAGATCCTCAAGCGCGAGCTCAGGTGAACGGCCGGCCTTTCCGCGGATAATTGAAAATAGCCATACTCGCCCGATCCGAAAGCATTTCCCGAAAAGCTAGGTTACGATACGGGCCTGCGTAGAAAAGCCGCAGACGCGCTCTCGTCCATCCCCCGGCGCAACGGGCAGGGAATCGCCAGAGGCGGGCAGAATATGGTGGACAGCGAGTTGACGGTCGCCTGCGAGCGGCTGATCAACGAGTGCCTCGACCGTGAGGACGGGCCCGGACGCGGCGAACTGCCCGTCATCATGCTCCTCGGTCCACGCGGAAGCGGCAAGACCACTCTTCTCACGGAGGTCGCGGAAAACGCCGCGGCCTCCTTTTCATTGCCATTCGTCCACATCGATTGCGCGGAACAACCCGACATAAAGGCATGGGAAACCGCCGCGCAGATCGCGGGCCGCGTCATGGGCGGCCGCTGGCGCCAGTTCGCCCCCGTCAAACTGCCCCGGGTGGTGCTGGGGAACCTGGCGCTCACGCTGGACCCCGAACTGGGACAGGAGGAGGCGGAGCAGCAGCTCTACGAGCTGATCCGCGGCAAGCGCGGGATCCCCGACGGCGCCAAGACCCTCAAGGAGCTGTTCAACCAGCTCGGCACGGGTCTGCCGGTGCTGCCGGTGGCCGGTCCGCTGATCGCCGCGCTGATCGACCGGGTCTCGCGGGGACGGCGCCTGGTCGACCTCCTGGAACGCCGGGGCATGGCCTGGTACCGCGGACGGCTCGGGCCCGGCGGCCTGACGGACCTGAGCCGCTCCGGCGAGGCCGGCGACGGGTCCTCGGCCGCGGCGCGGATCATCTGCGAGGCGCTCCTGGAGGACCTGCGGGAGGGCTGGTCCAGGAAGTGGCGCCCGCGCAACTGCCTGGTCCTGCTGGACAACGCCGATAGCCCCTCCGGCCGGGAGTTCCTGCGGGCGCTGGTGGCCGCCAAGAGCCACCGGGCCGACACCCTGGGCCCGGCCGGCCGCGACCCCCTGCTCGTGGTCGCCGCCTCAAGGGCCTGGCCGGACCTCGGCCGCCACTGGGAACGTCCCGGGGTCCTCGGCCCGCCGGACGACGGCGGCGGCCGGCAGCCGCGCCCGGTACGGCGGGCCGGCCACGGCGACTGGCTCACCGTCCGCGCGGGCGGCGGGCGCGAGCGCTGGTGGTATCCGGTGCTGCTGCCGGGGCTCAGCCGCGCCGAGGTGGCACGGATGCGCGCGGCCACCCGGGGGAGACCGGGCAGGGCCCACGCGGGATTCGTGCACGCGCTGACCGGCGGCCATCCGCTGGCGGTCGCGCACCTGCTGGAGGTCATGGCCACGCGGGAGCGGGAGGAGGCCGCCCGGGAGCCGGCCGCCGGCTGGAGCGAGCAGGACCTGCGTCTGCTCCCCTCCTTCGGCAGGGCGCACCCCCAGCACCCCTTCCGGGACTTCCCGCACGACCTGGAGGACCTGGTCGCGTGCTCGGCCGCGACCAACCTGGCCGACGCCGACGACGCCGGGCTCCCCTCCCGCCGGTGGCGCTCGGCGATCGACGAGCTCGGCGACCACATGTGGTCGGTCACCGATCCGGCGCCGGGCGCGGCACCGGTGATCCACCCCTGGCTCAGGCACCTGCTCCTGCGGGAGCTCGCCGGCCGCCACCGCCGCGACGGCCCGCTGTGGGACACCGTCCACGGACGGCTCGAAGCCCTCTACGCCTCCCGCGACGAGCTGCCGCGCGACCGGCTGTCCATGGTCATGCACCACCGGCTGGCCCGCGTGGACCTGGGGCCCGCCGGCCGCCGCCACCTGCGGGAGGTGGTGGCGCTGCTCGACGGGCGGTTCAACCGGATCGACATGGCCGAGTGGATCAGGCAGTACAACTGGATCACCTCGGCGCCGAACCGGCTGCCGGTGACGGAGACCCTGGACGACCTGTACGGCCGGCTCATCCAGGAGCCGGCGGACGGACCGGAGCCGCCGGACGGTGCGGACGGTGACCGGTCCGGCACGGACCGGACGGCCGGCACGGACCGGACGGCCGTCGTGCGCAGCGTGGTCGTCGACCGTTGGTTCCTGTCCGATCCCGGGACGGACCCCCTGCGCAGCAGGCGCCAGGGCGTCGCCGACGGCCTGCGGCTGCTCGCCCGGTACGCCACCAGCGGCAGAGCGGTCCTGGTGAACGAGGCCCACCGCTACGACCGGGAGGACGACGATGAGTGAGCAGCGCGGTTTCGGCGGGCGCGCGCCGTTCCGGAAGGTGCACCCCTTCTGGTTCGGGCTGCTCTGCGCGCTGCTCGCCGGCGCCCTGGGCGCCGGGCTGTTCGTCGTCCTGCGCCCGCTCCCCCGGGTCACCGACGGCTCCGAGCCCTACACCGCGGACCTGTCGGCCGTCACCGATCTCATCCGCCGGGAGAACGACTGGGTGCGCGCGCAGGAGACGCCCTACGTGAGCATCGCGGTGATGCTGCCGATGAACCCGGCGACCAGTCCGGCGAGCATGCAGAGCACCGACTCCGTCCGGCACGCCCTGCAGGGGGCCTATCTGGCCCAATACTGGAGCAACCACAACGAGGGAGACGCCAGCGCGCCGAACGTGCAGCTCCTGCTCGCCGACTCCTCCGGTGGCGCCGACGCCTGGCAGGCCACGGTGGAGGAGCTCAAGGAGAAGGCTGCGGGCCAGGAGCATCTGGTGGCGGTCACCGGCCTGGGGTCGAGCGTCACCGGGACGGAGGGCGCGATCAACGATCTCGTGACGGCCCAGATCGCCCTGGTGGGCTCCGTCATCACCTCCGACAGGCTCGCGGGCAAGGCCACCATGGTCCGGGTGGCCCCCTCCAACAGCGCCGAGACGCGGGCGATCGCGCACTTCCTCAAGGAGCGCGGCGCCGTCACCGCGGTCCTGGTGCAGGACAAGAACCGGAGCGACTCCTACACCAGCACCCTCGCCGGGGCCTTCACCACCGCCTTCGCCGACATCGTCGGCCGGGCGAAGGCGGCCAACCGCCTCCTGGACGTCCCGCTGACCTACGACTCCTCCCTCGACAGCGCGGACACGGTGCTCGGGCAGATGCCGGAGCGGATCTGCAACAGCGGCGCCAACGTGGTCTTCTTCGCCGGGCGGTGGCGGAACCTGCCGCCCTTCCTGCGGGCGCTGACCCGCCGCACGTGCGCCGACCGGAAGATCACCGTCGTCACCGGCGACGACGCCAGCAACCTCAACCGGGCCCAGCCGGAGCCGCTCTGGGACGACACCCGGGCCAACATGGAGGTCTACTACACGGGACTGGCCCACCCCGCCGCGTGGGACAGCCACCCCGACGCCGTCCAGCCCGCGATCGCCAACCGCTTCAGGCGGGGCATCGACAGCTTCGGCGCCCTGTTCCCCGAGGAGTCCCTCGACGACGGGCAGGCCATCATGCATCACGACGCGATGCTGACCGCCATCGGGGTGGTGGACATCTTCGCCGCGCAGGGCAAGACCCGCCCCTCGGCCAGCGCCGTCGCGAACCTGCTGACCAGCGCGCCCTTCACCGTGGCCGCCGCCAGCGGCTGGATCTCCTTCGACAAGCAGGGCAATCCCGTCAACAAGGCCATGCCGATCCTGCGGCTCCTGCCCGAGGGCAAGGTCTCCTTCACCGAGCTGACCTCGGAGAGCGGGGATCCGCCGGGCAGATCCGAGGTGGACGGCAGGTCCGGCGTCCCGGGAGGGCCCGGCACGTCCGGCTGACCCGTCGGCGGACGGGGCGGGCGACCGCTCCCGGCCGGTGGACGGACGGGCCGGGCGACCGCTCCGGACGGCGTACGGCCCGCACCCCGGGGCGGGGTGCGGGCCGTACGCCGATCGAGGCTCAGGGCCAGTCGAGAGAGGGGCGGAGCGGCATGTGGGCCGCGCCCTCGGAGTCGAGCTTCACCCCGAGGACCTGGTGGAGCTGGATCTTGTTGCGTTCGAAGCCGACCACGCAACCGGCCATGTAGAGCCGCCAGACCCTGGCCGTGCCCCGGCCGACCTCCTGGACCGCCTCGGCCCAGTGCTCGTCGAGGTTGGCGCACCAGTAGCGGAGCGTCTGGGCGTAGTGCTCGCGCAGGTTCTCCTCGTGGCGGATCTCGAAGCCGAGATCCTCCATCTGGCGGATGAGGTAACCGACCGACTCCAGCTCCCCGTCGGGGAAGACGTAGCGGTTGATGAAGCCGCCGGCGTTGATGGTCTTCTCGGTGCCGGTCGGCCGGGTGATGCAGTGGTTGAGGATCCGGCCGCCGGGGAGGAGCTTGTCATACAGGAAACGGAAGTAGAACGGCAGCTGCTCCTTGCCGATGTGCTCGGTCAGTCCGATCGAGCTGACGGCGTCGAAGTCGCTCTCCTTCACGTCCCGGTAGTCCATGTGACGGACCTCGGCCAGGTCGCCCAGTCCGGCGTCGGCGATGGCCTTCTGCGCCCACTCGGCCTGCTGGCGCGAGAGGGTGACGCCCAGCGCCTTCACGCCGTATTCGCGGGCGGCGTGCATGACCATGCCGCCCCAGCCGCAGCCGACGTCCAGCAGCCGCATCCCGGGCTTCAGGCCCAGCTTCTTGGCCACCAGGTCGAACTTGGCGTACTGCGCCTCCTCCAGCGTGGACTCCTCGCCGGGGAAGACCGCACAGGTGTAGGCCATGGACGGGCCCAGCACCCACTCGTAGAACCTGTTGGAGACGTCGTAGTGATGGTGGATCGCCTCGGCGTCGCGCTGCTTGGCGTGCCTGCTGCCCATCCTGGCCAGCATGCTGCGCCGCATCTCCTGGGGAGGCGGCGGCACCCGCATCAGCAGGGGCTTGACGCCGAGGGCCCGGATGGCCGCGAGCTTCTCACTCGTCGGGATGTCGTTGATGGTGAGCGACCACATCCGCGACAGCAGGGAGTACATGTCCCCGTGGACGTCGAGATGCCCGGACACGTAGGCCCGGGCGAGACCGAGCTCGCCGGGGGCCTGCGCCAGGTAGGCCACTGCTATGGGGGACCTCACCTCGACGGTGATGTCGGCGTCGGCCGGGCCGGCCTTGCTGCCGTCATAAGCGGCGAACCGGATGTCCGCCTCGGTACCTATGACCTTTTCGAAGATTTCTGCGAGCTTCACAGAATCAACCTCCTAACGCCCCCGTACACACTTGTCGTAGAGGTCGAGCAACCGGCCACCCGCGTCGTATGCCCGTTTGACGGGCCAGTAGGCGATTCCGTTATAAAACCGCCAGAACTCGTCCCGGGAGTAGAACGACGTCGAGTACAGCGACTTGTGCCCGTCCAGTTCGTGCACCTTGTTCTCGATGAGCCGGTTGTAGTAACCGTCGAACTGGCCCCGAGGCAGCGGGACCGTCCCCCAGAAGCCGAAGTTCACATACAGCCGCCCCGGCTCCAGGGGGTAGAGCGGCCACTCGCCGGTGGACTTCAGCGGACACATCCAGACCGGCTCCATGCCGACCTTGTCGTGGAAGAACTCCAGGAACTCCGCCCCCCGCTCGACGGGCACCTCGATGTCCTGGATGACCGACTCCTGGACCGGCTGCCCCCGCCACCGGTCCACCCGGGCGATCACACCGTATTTGCGGTCCAGGCCGACGAGCTTGCGGTAGACGTCGGAGCGCATCCACTTGCGCGGCATGAGCGAGCGCACCAGCGCCCCCTGCACGCCGAAGGCGCGCGAGCACCAGAACCAGTCGGTGTCCCAGCGCCACAGGTAGTCGCGGACGGTCAGCCAGTCGCGGGTCCTGGTCTGGATCGACCGGTAGTAGATGCGCATGCCGGTGTAGTCGGACAGGTATGGCGCCCGCTCGGCGAAGCGGCCGACGGTGATGTAGAGCTCGCCGGGACCGAAGAAGGTGCCGTCCACGAAGTCGACCGGCTCGCCGTCGTGCTCACCGCGCTCGCAGATCTCCTTCATGGCGATCATGCATTTGTCGGCGTCGCTGAACGGGATGTGGGTCAGCCGGACGTACGGCTGGACGGGCTTGAGCTTGATCCGGATCCGGAGCGCGTAACCGAGCGTGCCGTAGGAGTTGGGGAAGGCACGGAACAGGTCTCGGTGCTCGTTGTCGTCGCGGGCCACGACGATCCGGCCGTCGCCGGTGAGGATCTCCAGCTCCTCCACCGACTCGTGCGGCAGCCCGTCGCGGAAGCTGGTCGACTCGATGCCCAGCCCGGTCACCGCCCCGCCCAGCGTGATCGTCTTGAGCTGCGGCACGACGTACGGCATGAGCCCGTGCGCGAGCGTGGCGTCCACCAGGTGCTCGTAGGTGGTCATGCCCTGGACCTCTGCGGTCATGGTGACCGGGTCCACCTCGATGACCTGGTCCAGGTCCCGGGCCGACAGCTTCGCCCCGGAGGAGCCGTCCCGGAAGCGGAACAGGTTCGTGGTCGCCTTGGCCAGCCGGGGCACCGCGTCCTCGGGGATCGCGGCGTAGGATTCCCTGATCTGCTCGACGGCGCGCCGATGCGCCGACATCTGTGTCATCTGTTGCACAGGACCTCACCCCCAGAGCCCTCATAGTAAAGATCGGCCCTAGCACGTTATATCTCGGGTGTCCCCGGAGCCAGACCGGACACGTTAAACGCGCGGAAACTCTACGGCCGCCCGTCCGCGAGGCGTCGGCGGACCACCGGCTCCACCCCGTTGAGCACGTCGGCCACCGGGCGTCCCTCCACCGCGGCCTCCAGATTGTCCAGCACGCGCCGGAGCAGCCGGCCGGTGGACTGCGAGGTCACCCCGGCCACGTGCGGTGACAGCAGCACCCGGGGACTGTCGCGCAGCGGGTCGCCCGGCGGCAGCGGCTCGGTGTCGAACACGTCCAGCGCCGCGCCGCCCAGGTGCCCGGACTCCAGCGCGGACACCAGCGCCGCCTGGTCCACCACTCCCCCGCGGGCGGCGTTGACCAGCAGCGATCCGGCGGGCATCCGGGAGGGGTCGATCAGGCCCCGGGTCTCCTCCGACAGGGCGACCACCGCCACGAGCACGTCGGAGGCGGCGACCAGCTCCGGCAGCTCCCGGTAGGCGTAGGGCACCTCGCGGGGGCGCCGCGTCCAGTAGGACACCTCGCAGCCGTGACCGGCGAACATCCGGGCGCACGCCTCGCCGATCGGGCCGTAGCCGACGATGCCCACACGTGAGCCGGACAGCTCCCGGGGGCCGAGGTCGAGCTGTGGCCAGCCGCCGGCGCGGACCGCGGCGTCGGCGTCGAGCAGCCGGCGCGACAGCGCGAGCGCGGCGGCCAAGCACCACTCGGCCACGGCGATCGCGCTCACCCCCGCGGTGTTGGCCAGCGGCACCCCGGCCGCGGCCAGCGCGTCGAGGTCGTGGCCGTCCACGCCCACCGAGGGCTGCTGGACGAACGCCAGGCGCGGGGCGGCGGCGACGGCCTCGGCGTCCAGCACGAGCGCGCCGCTCCAGTCGCCGACCACGATCTCCGCCTCCGGCAGGGCGGCGAGCAGGGCCGCCCTGTCGCGGGCCGCCGGGACGGACACGGCGACCCGCCCGCCCAGCGGGCCGAGCAGGTGGCGCAGCGCCTCCTCGGGCAGCGGCGGCAGCGCCAGCACCCTCCAGGTCATGTCATTCTCCTCCGCGCGGGTGGAAACTCTTGAACGCCTGGCTCATCTGACCGATCTGCCCCTTCCACTCGCCGTCGGCGGTGGTCCAGCTCAGCACCATGATCGTGTCACCGACCCCGATGAAGCGGCGCACCTCGTGGTAGGTCACCCCGGAGCGGGCCCACGGCACGCCGCCGCTGTCCTTCATCTTCCAGGTGAACTCCCACTGGAGGGCGGAGCCGTAGGCCGCGGGGACCTTCGCGGTGTCCTCGGAGAGGATCTCGCTCCACTGCGCCACGTCGTCCCTGACGGTCCCCTGGAGTGACTCCACGCTGTCGTGCGGGCCGGGGAGCGCCTCCACCGACATGTGGGCGCCCCCGTCGCGGCGCAACCACTGGGTGTATCCCGTCTCGGCGGCCCAGTCGCCCTGCCAGCCCGCCGGATACCGGATGGACCAGCTCTCGGGCGCCTTGGCCCGCCACAGCTTCCACTGCTGTCCGGCCTCGACGGGCCTGCGGGTCCTGGACGGTCTGGGGGTGGGGGACTGCGCCGGCGGCTCCGTCTCGGTGGTCGCGGTGGCGCCGGCGTCGACGGTGGAGGTGTCGGAGACCGGGCCGGCCTGCGAGGAGCTTGGCGGGTCGGACCGCGTCATCGCCACGGCCGCCGCCGCTCCCCCGCCACCCAGGACGACCACCGCGGCCACGATCAACGGCATCCGGCCGCGGCCGCGGTCCCGTCTCCGCCTGCTGGGCATCGCGGAGGTGGGCGTCTCCGCCTTGCGGTGCCGTTCGGTACGGCGGGGCGCCGTCCCCGTGGAGCCGCTACGGCGGGCCGCCGCCGTGGGGTCGCCGGCCGCCTCCGCCAGGAGCATGTCGGCCTGCTGGGGGGTCAGCCGGTGGGCGGGGTCGCGCTGGAGCATGCCCGTGAGCACCTCCCGCATCGCGGGGGGCACCCGGCCGAAGTCGGGCTCCTCGGTGAGGAGGGCGCCGAGCGTGGCGATGGCGGTGGTGCGCTCGAAGGGGCCGTGGCCCAGCAGCGCCGCGTAGAGGGTGGCGCCGAGCGCCCACAGGTCGGACCAGGGGCCGGCGTCGTCGCCGGTGGCGCGCTCCGGCGGCAGGAAGCTGGGCGAGCCCGTCACCATGCCGGTCTGGGTGAGCGAGGTGTCGCCCTCCACGGTCGCGATGCCGAAGTCGGTCAGCACGGCCCGGCCGTCGGGGGCGAGGAGGATGTTGCTGGGCTTGACGTCGCGGTGCAGGATCCCCGCCTCGTGGGCCGCCTGGAGCGCCGACAGCACCTGGCGGCCGATGTCGGCGACCTGCTGGACGGGCAGCGGGCCGAGCTGGTCCAGGCCCCGGGCCCTGACCAGCTCCATGATGATCCAGGGGCGGCCGTCCTGCTCGGCCACGTCGTAGACCGCCACGATGCCCCGGTGGTTGAGCCGGGCCGCGGTCCGGGCCTCGCGCGAGGTGCGGGTCAGCTGGCGCTCGTGCTCGGCCGGGGCGAGGTTCGGCGGGAGCAGCACTTCCTTGACCGCGACCGGCCGGTCGAGGAGTGTGTCGTATCCCTCCCACACCACGCCCATGCCACCCCGGCCGAGCTCTCGCAGCAGCCGGTAACGCCCAGCGACCACCCGTTCACTGTGCGGATATGTCATCGCGTAACCCCTAGATCCCATTCAGATAAGGCGCAAGTTTCCCATAACACCCAGGCGCCAGGCGGCTCGACGCGGTATGTCTTGCCACCGAAAGCCGAATGTTGTTCTACTTGGCCGGGAGGGAAGGGTGCCCGTCACCGAGCGCGGGCCGCACCCGGCCCGAGCCGAGACCGCACCCGAGGAGATGTCGATGGAGCGCGTGACCAGGAAGGGCCCGCTGGCCGGAGTCCGCGTGCTTGAGCTGGCGGGCCTGGCCCCCGGCCCGTTCGCGGGGATGATGCTGGCCGACCACGGCGCGGAGGTGTTACGGGTGGAGCGTGCCGCCACCGTCGCCGCGGCCGGGGACAGGCCGCGCCCCGACGTGATGGACCGCGGCAAGCGGACGATCGGCCTGGACCTGAAGTCGCCCGAGGGCGTGGCCGCCTTCAAGGAGCTGGCCAAGAACGCCGACGTGGTCATCGAGGTCTACCGGCCCGGGGTCGCCGAGCGGCTCGGCATCGGCCCCGCCGACCTGCACGCGGTCAACCCACGCCTGGTCTACGGGCGGATGACCGGCTGGGGGCAGGAGGGCCCGCTGGCGCCGACCGCCGGGCACGACATCGACTACATCGCCGTCTCCGGCGTGCTGTCGATGCTGGGCCGCGCGGGCGGCAGCCCCACCCCGCCGATCAACATCCTCGGCGACTTCGCGGGCGGCGGCCTCATGCTGGCCTACGGTGTGCTGCTGGCGCTCATCGAGCGGGAGCGGACCGACGAGGGCCGGGTGATCGACGCGGCCATGGTCGACGGGGCGGCGACGCTGTTCGCCATGTTCTACCACGGCGTCCAGAGCGGTTTCTGGGGCCCGCGCGGGACCAACCTGCTCGACACCGGCGCGCCCATGTACGACACCTACGAGACCGCCGACGGCGGGTTCCTCGCGGTCGGCGCGCTGGAGCCGCAGTTCTGGGCGGAGATGGTCTCGCTGATGGGCCTTGCGGACCTGCCCGACCGGGACGACAGGTCCCAGTGGCCCGCGCTGCGCGAGCGGCTGGCCGAGGCGTTCAGGTCCAGGACCCGTGCCGAGTGGGAGGCGGTGTTCGACGGCTCGGACGCGTGCGTCTCCCCGGTGCTGGAGATGGGCGAGGCGGCCGACCACCCGCACAACAAGGCCCGCGGCGCCTTCGTCGAGGTCGGCGGCGTCCGGCAGCCCGCGCCCGCGCCGCGCCTGCTCGGCGTGGCCGAGCAGGACCTCTCCCCCGCCACCCGGCTGGCCGACCTGTCCTCCTGGGGGCTGTCCGACGAGACCGCCGCCGAGCTGCGCGCGGCGGGCGTGCTCGCATGACCTGACCGCCGACCCGGTCGGCCCGTTTCGAGGGCGGTACGCCTGGCGCAGGTATACCGCCCTTCGTCGTAGAAGTTGGTAGGAATGTAGTAGACGTACTACATTCCTACATATGAGTACTGCGGTGACCGTCCGCGACCTGCGGATGACGTACGGCGCGGCCGAGGTGTTGCGAGGGGTCGACCTCGACATCGAGCGCGGCGAGATCTTCACGCTGCTCGGGCCCAACGGAGCGGGCAAGACCACCACGATCGAGATCCTGGAGGGCTTCAGGGACAGATCGGCCGGTGAGGTGAGCGTGCTCGGCGTGGACCCGGCGCGCGGCACCGACGCCTGGCGGGCCAGGATCGGGATCGTGCTCCAGAGCTGGCGCGACCATCCGCGGTGGAGCGCCAGGGACCTCCTGGCCCACCTCGGCGAGTTCTACGACGACCCTCGCGACCCGGACGAGCTGCTGGCCGCGCTCGGCCTGACCGCGCAGGCCGGACAGCGGGCGAGCCGCCTGTCGGGCGGCCAGCGCCGCCGGCTGGACGTCGCGCTGGGCATCGTGGGCCGCCCCGAGCTGCTGTTCCTCGACGAGCCGACGACCGGGTTCGACCCGGAGGCGCGCCGGGAGTTCCACACATTGATCGAGAAGCTGTCGGCCGACGAGGGCATCACGGTGCTGCTGACCACGCACGACCTCGCCGAGGCCGAGAAGCTGGCGCACCGGACCGCGATCCTGGTAGGCGGGGAGATCGCCGTGTGCGGGACCCCGTCCGAGCTGGCGGAGGCCGTACAGGCGCAGTCACACGTCCGCTGGCTGGAGGAGGGCCGCGAGCGGGTCCTGACCACCCCGGACCCGTCCCAGGTGGCCTGGGAGCTGCACCGCAGGTTCGGCGGCCCGGTGCCCGGCCTGGAGATCCGGCGCCCGTCGCTGGAGGAGAACTACCTGAGCCTCATCGGGAGGGCGGCATGAACCTCAAGGCAGTCCGCATCGGCCTGCGCCGGGGCTGGAGAGAGCACCTGCACCTGGTCAAGGACCGCAAGGAGCTGGTCACCACCCTGGTCGGCACGGTGGGGGTCTTCGCCCTGCTGGTGCTCTGGATCGGCGACGGCGAGGTCGGGGAGACGGGCGTCTCCCAGGGCACGTTCATGACGGTCGGGTTCCTGGCCTTCACCATCTTCTCCAACGGCCTGATGACCCTCCCGATGGCGATCGCCGCCGACCGCGAGGAGGGCACGCTCCTGCGGCTGCGGACCGTCCCCGGCGGGGTCCCGGCCTATCTCGCCGGGCGGGCGGTGACCTTCCTGTGCCAGATCGCCGTGCAGAGCGTGCTGATCGTGGCCACCGGCATCGCCGTGGGCGGGGTGGCGCCGCCGCACGACTGGCCGACCCTGGCCTGGGTGCTGCTGCTGGGCACGGTCGCCGTGGTGCCGCTGGGGGCGATCATCGGCTGCATGGTCCCCGGACCGAAGTCCGCGGCCAGGATCCTGGGGCTGCCGATGATGATCCTGATGGTCACCTCCGGGGTCATGATCCCCGCCACGTTCATGCCCGAGCCCGTCCAGTGGGTCTCCCAGGCCTTCCCGCTCTACTGGCAGGGGCTCGGCCTGCGCGCGGCCTTCATGCCCGACTCCATGCTGGCCGCCGAGATCGGCGGGAGCTGGCGCCTGCCCTGGGTGGCCGCCGTGCTCGCGGCGTGGGCGGTCGCCGGGATGCTGCTGGCGCCGGGGCTGATCCGCCGCGTGACCCGGCGGGAGTCCGGGTCCCGGCTCACCGAGCGGCAGCTCGCCGCCCAGGGCGCGTGAATGCTGGGAGACTGCTGCGATGTCCGCCGAAGACGTACACAACCGGATCTCCGTGCTGAGGGCCGAACGCGGCGTCTCGCGCAAGGATCTGGCGGCCGCGCTGGGCGTCCACTACCAGACGATCGGCTATCTGGAGCGCGGCGAATACAGCCCCAGCCTGTTCCTCGCCCTGCGCATCGCCGAATACTTCGAAGTGCCGGTGGAGGTCGTGTTCTCCCTGAGACCGTTCCCCCGGCTGGGCAGTGAGGTGAGATGATGGGCGAGCTGACCCCCGGGCAGTTGGAGGTCCGCTACCGCGACTGGCCCCCGCGCTCCTGGTACGCCACCCGCAGGCGCCGCCGGATCCTCGTCGGGGTGGGCGCCGCGTCCGCCGGACTGATCTGGATCAGCGCGATCGTCTGCTGCTACCTGGCGCCGAGCACGGTCGCCATGTGGACCACCTTCGCCCTGGCGGGGACCGCGCTGGTGATCTACATCGTGGTCTACTCGGCGCTGGTCGGGGTCACCCGCGGAGTGGTCGGCCTCGCCGAGCACCACCTCGACGAACGCCAGTCCCGTGAGCGCCGGAAGATCCAGGCCAACGCCCATCGGGGGACCACGGTGACCCTCGTCGCGCTCGCCGCGGTGCTCCTGACCGCCATGCCCGAGGGCGAGATGGTCGTCCAGATCCCGGCCGCGGCGGTCACCATGATCATGTTCGGCCTGATCACGACGCACCTCATCCTGCCGCCGCTGATGGCGGGCTGGCAGCTGCCCGACCCGCCGCCGGACGACGAGGACGACCTGGAGGGTTGAGACGGGCGGCACGGCCGAGGCGGCCGTCGCCGGCGGGACGGCGAGAACGGCCGGGGCCGCGGGGACCCGGGCCGGGGCCGGTCACCCCATCGACGGGAACACCGCCACGTAGACGTCCACGCCCGCCGGGTGGTGGACCTCCAGGTCGGTGGTGAAGGCCCGGGGCGGGGTGCCACCGGACTCGGTGTGCTTCCACAGCTGCTGCCACGCCTCCAGCAGCGCCCCCGGCATCGGCCCGCGGGCCTCCAGCTTCAGCGACTGGACCCCGGGCACCCGGACCGCGACCATGCCCTCGGGCAGCGCGGCGGCGGTGCGGACGGCCACCCCGACGATCTGCGTGTAGGAACCGTGATGGTCGCTCTCGTAGTCGGTCAGCACCGCGTAGATGTTCTCGTCCACCCTGCCGGGGACGTGCGCGAAGGCACCGGGCGCCCCGGCCCGGGCCCACAGCGCGCCGAGCCGCCCCCTGCCCGGCTCCGCCTCCTCGGCGTTCGAGGTCCGTACGGCATGACCCACGACGATCATTTCAGGCCGATCCACAACGATCACAGCGCCTCCTCATGGCCACCCCGTTGAATTCACGCAAATGGGATCTTAGTCCCCTCTCCGACCAGTGCTCCCTCTTGGGAAACCCCAAAACAGGGAACGCTCACCTTGGACTATGCACCGGATAAGGTGGACGAACGTGAAGTTTCTCAACGAGATGGCACCGGCCTACGACCTGACCTACAGCGACGTGTTCATGGTTCCGTCGCGATCCTCCGTCGGCTCCCGGCTCGCCGTCGACCTGTCGACCAACGACGGCACCGGGACCACCGTCCCGATCGTCGTCGCCAACATGACGGCGGTGGCGGGACGCCGCATGGCCGAGACCATCGCCCGGCGCGGCGGCGTCGCCGTGATCCCCCAGGACATCCCGCTCGACGTCGTCGCCGACGTCGTCGGCTGGGTCAAGGCACGCGACCTGGTCCACGACACACCCCTCACCCTCACCCCGCACGACACCGTCGGCGAGGCGCTCAACCTGCTGCCCAAGCGGGCGCACGGCGCGATCATCGTCGTCGACTGGGAGAACCGCCCGGTCGGCGTGGTCACCGAGGGCGACTGCGGCGGCGTGGACATGTACACGCAGCTCTCCCAGGTCATGTCCGACCACCTGCTCACCCTGCCCGCCGGACTCGACCCGCGCGAGGCGTTCGACCGACTCCACGGAGGCCGCCACCGGCTCGCCCCGGTCGTCGACGCCGAGGGCCGCCTGGTCGGCATCCTGACCCGGACGGGCGCGCTGCGGGCCACGCTGTACAAGCCGGCGCTCGACGCCTCCGGCAGGCTGCGCGTCGCCGCGGCCGTCGGCGTCAACGGCGACGTGGCCGCCAAGGCCAAGGAACTGCTCGAGGCCGGGGTCGACTGTCTGGTGGTGGACACCGCCCACGGTCACCAGGAGAAGATGATCAGCGCGCTGAGGTCCATCCGGGCGCTCGACCCGGGCGTGCCGGTCGCCGCGGGCAACGTCGTCACCGCCGAGGGCGTGCGCGACCTGGTCGAGGCCGGGGCCGACATCCTCAAGGTCGGCGTCGGCCCGGGCGCCATGTGCACCACCCGGATGATGACCGGCGTCGGCCGTCCCCAGTTCTCCGCCGTGCTGGAGTGCTCCGCCGAGGCCCGCCGCCTCGGCCGCCACGTCTGGGCCGACGGCGGCGTCCGGCACCCTCGCGACGTGGCCCTCGCCCTGGCCGCCGGGGCGGCCAACGTGATGATCGGCTCCTGGTTCGCCGGGACCTACGAGTCTCCCGGGGACACCCGCACCGCCGCCGACGGCCGCAAGTACAAGGAGAACTTCGGCATGGCCTCGGCCCGCGCCGTGAAGCTGCGCACCGCCGAGGACTCCCCCTTCGAGCGGGCCCGCAAGGCGCTGTTCGAGGAGGGCATCTCCACCTCCAGGATGTATCTCGACCCGGACCGGCCCAGCGTCGAGGACCAGATCGACGCGATCGTGGCCGGTCTGCGCTCCTCGTGCACCTACGCGGGCGCCTCCACCCTGGAGGAGTTCCACGAGCGCGCGGTGGTCGGCGTCCAGAGCTCGTCGGGTTACACCGAGGGGATGCCCCTCCACCAGAGCTGGTAGTCCCGGCCGGGCGGCGGCCCACGGCGCCGCCGCCTCCGGCCCGCCCCCGCCCCGGCGGGTCACGGGGCGATCAGCGGTGCCGTCGCACCCCGACGGCGCGGCCGCGGCGGTCGTGGGCGGACAACGGCCTGCCCGCGCAGCGGGTGAGACGGCACATCGCCATCAGTCCCATGAGCGCGAGAACTGCCTCGATAACCACGATGAGTGCGATCATTCCAGGTTCCTTCGCGGACCTAGCTCCGGACAACCCGTACCGCCCACCGGCGGCGCCTATTCCTAAAGAACCTTAACAGTGGCAGGGCGTTTTGTCGCTCTATGTCCCACTTTCATATGAAAACTTTCCGTTTGAAAGTATTACAGGTCCTCCCCGAGCACAAGGTCCACCGGGAAATCGCGCATTGTCGCCCGGCCGCCGGGTAGTCGCCAGACCGGATTCAACCCCCACGCACGGGAAGGCGGACGGACATGGCAGAGCTCTCCACCCCCCTGGCCACCGAGGTCGTCGTCGACCGGAGAGTCCTGGTCGGCTACGACAACTACCTGGCCGCGCAGCGAGCCGTGGACTCGCTCTCCGACGCGGGCTTCCCCGTCGAGCACGTGGCGATCGTCGGCAGCGACCTGAAGCTGGAGGAGACCGTCACCGGCCGGATGACCAACGGGCGCGCCGCGCTCGCCGGGGCGGGCAGCGGCGCCGCCTTCGGCGCCGTGGTGGGGATGTTCCTCGGGCTGTTCACCTCGACCACGATGTCGTTCATCGTTCTCGTGCTCTGGGCGGCGCTCTGGGGCGCCGTGATGGGGGCCGCGTTCGGGTTCATCAACCACTTCTTCACCCACGGCAAGCGGGACTTCGCCTCGCGCAGCGCCATCGTCGCCGGCCGCTACGACGTGCTGGTCGCGGCCTCGCACCTCGACCACGCCCGGGCCGTCATGGACGGGGCCCCCGGTCCCGCCGACACCATGGTCGTCGAGGTGCCGCCGTCGGCCGGGCTCTACGACCCGGCCGCCGCGCAGCCCACGGCCCCCGCCAACCACGCCGTCCCGGAGCACCCGGCTCCGGAGCACGCGGCCGCGGCCGAGCCCGCCGCACCCGGCCACCACGCCGTCCCGGGGCCCGCGACCTCCGGCCACGACGCCGTCACCGGGCCCACGGCCCCGGATCAGCCCTTGACGCTGCCCGCCAGCAGCCCCCGGACGAAATAGCGCTGCATCGACAGGAAGACGACCAGCGGGATGATCACGGACACGAACGCGCCCGAGGTCAGGCGCTGCCACTCGTTGCCCTTGGTGCCGGCCATCTGCGCCAGCCGTACCGTCATGGGGGCGCTCTCGGCGGTGCCGCCCGCGAAGATCAGGGCCACCAGCAGGTCGTTCCAGACCCAGAGGAACTGGAAGATGCCGAAGCTGGCCAGGGCGGGGCCGACCAGCGGGAGGACGAGCTTGCGCAGGATCGTGCCGTGGGTGGCGCCGTCCACCCTGGCGGCCTCCATGAGCTCGCCGGGCAGTTCGGCCATGAAGTTGTGGATCAGGAAGATGCCCAGCGGCAGCGCGAAGCAGGTGTGCGCAAACCAGACCTGGACGAAGCGGGCAGGCCCCTCCAGGTCCCAGGCGGGCAGCACCTGGACGCCGAAGACGTCCACCCCCTGGGAGAAGAACGACAGCAGCGGTACCAGCGCCATCTGCAGCGGCACGATCTGCAGCGCGAAGACGCCGATGTAGATCCACTCGCGTCCCCGGAAGGGCAGCCAGGCCAGCGCGTAGGCGGCGAAGGTGGCCAGGGCCAGCGGGAGGAGCACCGAGGGGATCGTGATGACGACCGAGTTGATCAGGAAGCTGGCCATCTGGCCGGAGGACGAGGAGGTGCCGAACAGCACCTGCTGGTAGTTCTCCAGCGTGAGCTGCGGGGCGGAGAAGAAGGTCCACCAGCCGGTGGACTTGATCTGGTCCTCCGGGCGCAGCGACGACAGCAGCAGGCCGAAGGTCGGGGTGGTCCACAGGACCGCGATGACGATCGCGACGGCGCCGGCGACCCGGCTCGTCAGCCGCCGCCTGACACGCTGCGGCGCCGTGACGGCCCCGGCCCGTGCCACGGTCTGGGTCAGTGTGGTCACGCGGACTCCTTCGCCGGCCACGTCCCCGTGGCGCCGTGCAGGTCGGCTCGCTCGCTCCGCCCGCTCACCGGACCTCCCGGCGCTGCCGGATCTGGTAGATCACGATGGGCGTCACCAGCGCGAACAGGAAGACCGCGAGCGCCGCGCCCTTGCCCGTCTCGCCGTAGCGGAACGCCTGGTTGTACATCTCGTTGGCGATGACGCTGGTGTCGAACTGGCCGCCGGTCATCGTGCGGACGATGTCGAACAGCTTCAGTGTGCCGATCGACTGGGTGACCATGACCACGATCACGGCCGAGCGGATGGAGGGCAGCGTCACCCGGAAGAACATCTGCAGCGGGCCCGCCCCGTCCAGCCGGGCGGCCTCGATGATCTCCGCCGGGATCCCCTTGATCGCCGCGGAGAGCACCACCGTCGCGAAGCCCGCCTGGATCCAGACCATCACCACGATCAGGAACAGCGTGTTCAGCGGGGGCTCCTGCAGCCACTGCTGGGGCTCGCCCCCCATGCTCACCACGATCTGGTTGAGCAGGCCGATCTGGTCCTGGTCCTCGGCGCGGTAGGCGTAGACGAACCGCCAGATGATGCCCGCGCCGACGAAGGAGATCGCCATCGGCAGGAAGACCAGCGACTTGGCGATCGACTCGAAGCGGGTGCGGTCCACCAGGACCGCGTAGACCAGGCCGACCGAGGTCACCAGCAGCGGCACGAGCAGGACCCAGATGAGCGTGTTGCGCAGCACGGTCAGGGCCTCGGGCTGGGTGAACATCCAGGCGTAGTTGTCCAGGCCCACCCACTGCCGACCGTCGCCGCTCATGAACGACAGCAGCGTCGTCCGTACGGCGGGCACCACCAGGCCGATGCCGAGCAGGACGAGCGCGGGCAGCAGCAGGATCGTCGCGTGCGGCCAGGCCCGCCGTCGTATCGGGACGCGGTCGACCAGCAGCAGGATCACCGCGACCACCACGAGGAACGCGGCGACGCCGATCAACAGCTGGACGAGCTTGGGCTGTTCGGCCGCGAAGTCGAAGTCCATCGGAGGGATCTCCCGGAAGGATCGTGCCGAGGGGCGACGTGCCCGGCCCCGCAGGCTACACGGAGCCGGACATATCGGTGAATATCAGGACTTGGGCCAGGAGGCGTCGATGTAGTCGAGGACCGTCTTGGTGTCCTTGCCGTTGATCCAGTCGGTCATGCCCTTCCAGAAGGTGCCGGCGCCGACCGCGGCCGGCATCAGGTCCGAGCCGTCGAACCGGAAGACCGTGTCCGGGTCCTGGAGCATCTGCATGGAGAGCTTGTCGATCGGGTTCTGCGCCAGGGCCGGGTCGACGCCCTTGCGCGCGGTGACATAGGTGGCCAGCTTCATCCGGGCCGCCGGGAACTCCGCCGAGGCGAGGTATGCCTGCACGGTCTGGACCTCGGGCCGGTCGGTGAAGGCCGCCACGAACTCGCCCGCGCCGAGGACCGGCTTCTTGGCCGGGTCGTTGCCCGGCAGGTAGAAGGCGAACACGTCGCCGTCCTCGGCCACCTTCGTGCCCTCGGGCCAGAAGTTGGCGTAGAAGGACGCCTGGCGGTGCAGCGCGCACTTGCCCTGCGTGATCGGGACGCCGCCCTCCTGGAAGGCGGTGCTGGCGATCGACTTCACCGGGCCGTAGCCGCCGTTGACGAACTTGTCGTTCTTGAGGATCGCGCCGACCTTGTCGACCGCCGCGACGACCTTGGGGTCGTTGAAGGCGAGCTTGTGGCTCACCCAGTCGTCGTAGCCCTCGGGACCGATCTCGCGGAGCAGGACGTCCTCGATCCAGTCGGTGGCCGGCCAGCCGGTCGCGTCACCCGACTCGATGCCCGCGCACCACGGCTTGATTCCGGCGCCGGCGATCGTGTTGGAGAGCGTCATCAGCTCGTCCCAGGTCGTGGGGACGGTCCAGCCCTTCTCCTTGAACATCTTCGGCGAGTACCAGACGAAGGACTTCACGCTGGCGCCCAGCGGCGCGCCGTAGAAGGTGCCGCCGACGGTCGCGTATTTGGCCCAGTCGGGCGACCAGCCCTCGTCGGTCAGCCGCTTCACCTCCGCCGAGGCGGGCTTGAGCTTGCCCGCCTTGGCGAAACGCTCCAGCAGGCCCGGCTGCGGGAAGAAGGCGATGTCCGGCGGGTTGCCGCCGTCGGCGCGCACCTGGATCTGGGCCTCGAACTCGCCGGTGCCCTCATAGGTGATCTTCATCCCGGTGCACTTCGCGAACGGCTTCCACGCCTGCTCGAAGAGGTCGGCCTCGGTGTCGCGGATCGGAGAGTAGATGCTGACGGTCTTACCCTCGTGCTTGCCGTACTTGCCGAAGGCCGCGCATTCGGCCGACGCACCGCCGTCTCCGCCGGCCGACGGCTTGGGCTCCGTGGATCCGCAGGCGGCTACGGTCAGCGCCAGTCCGATGGTGCTCGCCACCAAGGTGACGCGGTTGGTCCGTGAGAGGAGCGACATGGACCTTCCTCCATATGGTTGCCGGGAAAGTGTGAGAGCGCTCTCTGGAAGAATTGTCTGCCCGCGTTCCCGCTGTCAATAACTGTGATATTACAGTTACAGTCCCCATTTTCTTGACAGGCAACTCAGACAACCATGATGCTCCAAAGAGAGCGCTCTCACACTTCCCGGAACAGAATGGAGCGGTGAAGACATGACCATGTCCGCCGAAAAGTCCTACGTTCTTGAGGACTCCGGCGTGCTGAGGTTCCCCGAAGGCTTCATCTGGGGCGCCGCCACCGCTGCCTACCAGATCGAGGGCGCGGCGCGGGACGGCGGCAGGGGCCCCTCCATCTGGGACACCTTCTCCCGGACCCCCGGCAAGGTGCACGCCGGGCACACCGGCGACGTGGCCTGCGACCACTATCACCGCTACCCCGACGACGTCCGCCTCATGGGCGACCTGGGCCTGCACGCCTACCGCTTCTCCGTCTCCTGGCCTCGCATCCAGCCCGACGGCTCCGGCCCGGCCAACCCGCGCGGCCTGGACTTCTACGACCGCCTGGTGGACGAGCTGCACGGGACCGGCATCACCCCGATCGCGACGCTCTACCACTGGGACCTGCCGCAGACCCTGGAGGATCGGGGCGGCTGGACCAGCCGGGAGACCGCCGAACGGTTCGCCGAATACGCCGCGATCGTACACTCGCGGCTGGGCGACCGGGTCGAAACGTGGACCACGCTCAACGAGCCCTGGTGCTCGGCCTTCCTCGGCTACGCCTCGGGCATCCACGCGCCGGGCCGCGCCGAGCCGGGGCTGGGTTTCGCCGCCACCCACCATCTGCTGCTCGGCCACGGGCTGGCGGTCAGGGCACTGCGCGCGGCGGGCGCGGACCGGATCGGCATCACGCTCAACCTCGCCCCCGTGCTCGGCGACGACGCCGAGGCGGTCTCCATCGTCGACGGCCTGCAGAACCGGATCTTCCTCGACCCCGTGCTGCGCGGGGAATACCCCGCCGACGTGGTGGAACGGGCCAAGCGCTACACCGACTGGTCCTTCGTCCAGGACGGCGACCTGGAGACCATCGGCCAGCCGATCGACCTGCTCGGCGTGAACTACTACCACCCGCATACCGTGGCCGCCCGCACCGGCGCGCCCGCCAACCCGGCCTATCCGGGCAGCGAGGGGATCGACTTCCCCCGCCCCGACGTGCCCAGGACCGCGATGGGCTGGCCGGTCCAGCCGTTCGGGCTGACCGACCTCCTGGTACGGCTGTCGCACGACTACCCCGGCACCCCGCTGATCATCACCGAGAACGGCGCCGCCTTCGACGACGTCGTGGAGGACGGCCACGTCCACGACACCGGCCGCCTGTCCTACCTCGACGGGCATCTGCGCGCCGCCCACGCCGCCATCGAGGCCGGCGCCGACCTGCGCGGATACCTCGTCTGGTCACTGCTGGACAACTTCGAGTGGGCCGAGGGCTACGCCAAGCGGTTCGGCGTCGTGCACGTCGACTACACCACGCAGCGGCGCACCCCCAAGGACAGCGCGCTGTGGTATCGCGACGTCGTCCACCGGAACGGGCTGTGAGGGCCCGGCCGACTCTGGAGAAGGTGGCCGCCCGGGCGGGAGTGTCCCGGGCGACCGCCTCACGGGTGATCAACGGCTCCACCCGGGTGGCTCCGCGGATCCGCGAGGCGGTCAACCGCGCCGTGGAGGAGCTGGGCTACGTCCCCAACCAGGCGGCGCGGAGCCTGGTCACCCAGCGGGCCGACTCGATCGCCCTGGTCTTCCCGGAGCCCGCCACCCGCGTCTTCTCCGACGACCCGACCTTCGCCGGGATCATCCGGGGAGTCAGTCTGGAGATCGAGAAGGCCGACAAGCAGCTCGTGCTGATGCTCACCGGCCCGGACGGCAGCTACCACCGGGTCGAGCGCTACGCCACCAACGGGCACGTCGACGGCGTGATCGTCGCGTCGATGCACGGCGCCGACCCGCTGCCGGGGATCCTGACCCGGCGGGGCGTCCCGGTGGTCTGCGGCGGACGGCCCGGCGTGCCCGGCGACCTTCCATACGTGGACATGGACAACACCGGGGGCGCCGAACGCGCGGCCCGGCACCTGGTGGAGCAGGGGCGCCGCCGGATCGCCGCCATCGCGGGCCCCCAGGACATGATCGCCGGGATCGACCGGCTGACCGGCTACCGCAACGCCCTGCGCGACTCCGACCGCCGCTCCATCGTCGCGGTCGGCGACTTCACCCGGGAGTCCGGCGCGGTCGCGATGCGCCAGCTCCTGGCCGACGACCCGGAGCTGGACGCGGTGTTCGTGGCCAACGACCTGATGGCGCTGGGCGCGCTGCGGACACTGCGCCGGGCGGGCCGGCAGGTCCCCGGCGACGTCGCCGTCGTCGGCTTCGACGACATCCCGGCCGCGGCCTACGCCGACCCCCCGCTGAGCACCGTCCGGCAGCCGACCGTGGAGATGGGGCGGCGGCTGGCCCGCATGGTGCTGAAGCAGGAGGAGGGGACCCCGGTGGTGCTCCCCACCGAGCTGGTGGTGCGGGAGTCTACGAGGAAGTCCTGACGACGAGCTCCGTGGGCATGATCAACGGGTCGGTGGGGCCGTCCTCCAGGAGGCCGAGCAGCAGGCGGACCATGGCCGCGGCCTGCTCCGCGTGCGGGTTGCGGATGGTGGTGAGCGGGGGGTCGGTGTAGCGGGCGGCCTCGATGTCGTCGAAGCCGACCACGGCCACGTCGTCGGGGATCCGGCGCCCCGCCTGCCGCAGCGCGTGCATGGCGCCGATCGCCATCAGGTCGTTGGCCGCGAACACCGCGTCCAGCTCCGGGTCGTCGGCCAGGAGCTGGCGCATCGCGACCGCGCCGGACTCCCGGGTGAAGTCGCCGACCGCGATGATGGAGCGGCGGTCGGAGTCGTGGAGCACCTGCCGGTAGCCGGCCAGCCGGTCCTGGCCGCCGATCATGTCCAGCGGCCCGGCGATCGTGGCGATCCGCCGCCTCCCCCGCTCCAGCAGGTGACGTACGGCGGTGGCCGCGCCGCTGACGTTGTCGCTGTCCACGTACGGGATGGCGACCGGCACCGCGGGCCTGCCGTACGAGACGACCGGGACGCGCAGCCGGGTGAGCGCCACGGGCAGCGGGTCGGCGCCGTGGCTCGACACGAGCATGACGCCGTCCACGTGACCGCCGGCGATGTAGTGCTCCACCCGGGCGTGACTCTCCGGCGACCCGGCCAGCAGCAGGACGACCTGCATGTGGACGGCCTCCAGCTCGATGCTGGCCGAGCGGATCACGGTGGAGAACATCGGGTCGTCGGAGAACACCCGGTTCGGGGGCTCCGAGACGACCAGCGCGATCGAGTTGGTCCGCTGGGTGACCAGGTTGCGGGCCGCGCCGTTGGGGACGTAGCCCAGCTCGTTCACCGCCCGCAGCACCACGTCACGGATGTCCGGAGTGACCGTGGTCTGGCCGTTCACCACCCGGGAAACGGTCGACCGGGAGACCCCGGCACGGGCGGCGACCGCCTCCAAGGTGGGTCGTCTCATCTAATCTCCCAGCAGTCCGTTCCGCTTGATGACCTCGCGGTACCACAGCGCGCTGTCCTTGAGCAGGCGCCGCTGCGTGGCGAAGTCGACATGCACGATGCCGAACCTACGCCGGTAGCCCTCGGCCCACTCGAAATTATCCAGCAGCGACCAGACCAGATAGCCCCGCACGTCCGCGCCCTCCGCGATCGCGGCGTGCACGGCGCGCAGATGGCCGTCCAGGTAGCCGGTCCGGCCGGCGTCGTGGACGCGGCCGTCCTCCACGACGTCGTCGAAGGCGGCGCCGTTCTCGGTGACGACCAGGCCGACCTCGGGGTAGTCGTCGGCCAGCCGCAGGAGCAGCCGGGACAGCCCGTTGGGCACGATCGGCCAGCCCATCGCGGTGACCGGCACGTCGACCGTGCGGAACCGGACGTCCTCGCTGCCCGGCCATGCCGCGTCGGCCGCCTCACCGGGCCCCGACTCCACCACGCACGGGTTGTAGTAGTTGACGCCGATCATCTCGATCGGCTGGTTGACGGTCTCGAGGTCTCCGTCGCGGAGGTGCGCGAGGCCGCCGTTGCGCTCGGCGATCGCGAGCAGCTCCGCGGGATACTCCCCGCGCAGCGCGGGGTCGAGGAACTGCCGGGTGAGCAGGGCGTCGATCCGCCTGACCGCCTCGGCGTCCGCCGGCGACGGAACGGCCGCGGGGTCGTCCACCTGCGCCGGCGTGATCACCGGTGCGAGGTTGAGCACCAGCATGATCTCCTCGGCTCCCCCGGCGCGGAGCGCCTGGGTCGCCAGCCCGTGGCCGAGCAGCAGGTGGTGGGCCGCGCGCAGGGCGGCGGCCGGATCCCGCCTGCCCGGCGCGTGCACCCCGTTGCCGTAGCCGAGGAAGGCGGCCACCCACGGCTCGTTCAGGGGCGTCCAGTGCTGGACCCGGTCCCCCAGCCGCTCGTGCACGGCCCGCGCGTAGTCGGCGAAGCGGTGGGCGGTGTCCCGCTCGGGCCAGCCGCCGGCGTCCTCCAGGGTCTGGGGCAGGTCCCAGTGGTAGAGGGTGGCGTACGGCGTTATCCCGGCCTCCAGCAGCCTGTCGACCAGGCGGCTGTAGAAGTCCAGGCCGCGGGGGTTGATCCGGCCGGTGCCGTCGGGCTGGACGCGGGGCCAGGCGACGGAGAAGCGGTAGGCGCCCAGGCCCAGCTCGCTCATCAGCCGGACGTCGTCGGCGTAGTGGAAGTAGTGCTCGCAGGCGACGTCGCCGGTGTCGCCCCCGGCGACCTTGCCCGGTGTGCCGGAGAAGGTGTCCCAGATCGACGGCAGCCTGCCGTCCTCCTTGACCGCGCCCTCGATCTGGTAGGACGCGGTGGCCGCGCCCCAGACGAACCCGCCGGGGAAGTCCGCGCGGCCCTCCGTGAGGGCCGCCCCCCGAATGCCGACGACGGTCATCCCTTTACCGCTCCTTGCATGATTCCTCCGATGATCTGTTTACCGAGCAGGGCGAACACCACGACCAGCGGCAGGGTGCCGAGTGTGGTGCCCGCCAGGCCGAGCACGTAGTCGTTGACGTATCCGCTGGCCAGTGTCGACAGGGCGACCTGCACCGTCGGATCCTCCGGGGTCAGGACGACCAGGGGCCAGAAGTAGTCGTTCCAGACCGACATGAAGGTGAGCATGCCGAGCACGGCCGCCGCGGGGCGGGCGACCGGGAGCACGACGTGCCAGAACAGGCCCCAGGTGGTGCAGCCGTCGACCCGGCCGGCCTCCAGCAGCTCGGTCGGCAGCGCCCGGGAGAGATACTGCGTCATGAAGAACACGCCGAACGCGTTGACGAGCGCGGGCACGATCAGCGCGTACATGGTGCCGGTCCACTCCAGCTTCACCATCAGCATGTACAGCGGGATGATGCCGAGCTGGGTCGGCACCATCATGGTCGCCACGGTGATCAGGAGCAGGGCGTTCCTGCCGCGGAAGCGCAGCTTGGCGAAGGCGAAGCCGGCCAGCGTGGAGAAGAACATCACCGCGAGCGCGACGGAGCCGGAGACCAGGACGGAGTTGACCATCGCCAGGGCGAAGGGGACGGTGTCGAACACGCGGGCGACGTTGGCGAAGAAGTTGCCGCCGGGCAGCAGCGGCGGCGGGACCTCCGCCAGGGCCGCGTTGTCGCGGGAGGTCACCACGATGCTGTAGTAGAGCGGCAGCATCGAGAAGAACGCCACCGCCGCCAGGGTGAGATAGGTGAGCCTGCGGGCGGCGCCGGAGCGCCGGGCCGTGGAGACGGCGGCGCGGGCGCTCACGTCAGCCCTCCCTTCGCGCGGCGGGTGATCAGATAGTTGACGCCCGCGACCAGGACGATGAAGACGAACATCATCCAGGAGATGGCCGAGGCGTAGCCGAAGTCGAGCTTGGTGAAGTTCTCGTAGATGAACAGCGAGAGCGTCTGGTACTGCCGGTCCGGCCCGCCGGAGACGCTGTAGGAGCCGAACAGCAGCGGCTCGGCCAGGATCTGCATGGCACCGATCGTGGAGGTGATGACGACGAAGACGATGGTGGGCCGGATCATCGGGATGGTGATCTTGCGGAGCTGGGCGGACCCGCTCGCGCCGTCGAGGGTGGCCGCCTCGTACAGCTCGCGCGGTACGGCCTGCATGGCCGCCAGGAAGATGAGGGCGTTGTAGCCCGTCCACCGCCACATGATCATGACGGAGATGGCCGCGTGGGAGGTCAGCACCCCCTCGTTCCAGGCGACGCCCCCGACGCCGAACCAGGACAGCATCCAGTTGATCATGCCGAAGTCGCGGCCGAACAGCTGGCTGAAGATGACGACCACCGCGACCACACTGGTCACGTTGGGCAGCAGCAGCGTGATGCGGAAGAAGGTCTGCGCCCGCAGCGGCCGGTTGAGCAGGTGGGCCAGCCAGATGGCCAGCAGCAGCTGCGGGACGGTGGACAGCACCCCGATGGACAGGGTGTTGAAGGTGGCGTTCCAGAAGTAGTCGTCGGCCAGCAGCGTCCTGAAGTTGTCCAGGCCGACGAAGGTCTGCTCGTCCGACAGCAGGGTCCACTCGTGCAGGCTCACCCAGGCGGTGTAGGCCAGGGGGAACAGCCCGAACGCGGAGAACAGCAGGAAGAACGGGGCCACGTAGGCGTACGGCGAGCCCTTGACGTCGAGCTGGTGGACCAGGTGGCGGTGGAGACGGTGGCGAGGGCCCACCGGCCCGTCGGGTGGGACCGCCGCCAGGCGATCCGGCGCGCGGGTGGCCATGGCAGCTCCTTTCGGCGATTCGTTGGGGCGGGGGGCGGACGGCCCGTCGTGGGGTCGTGGGTGGGAAGGGGACGGGAAGGGGCGGCCCGCCGGAGACGGGAGGCAGGCGGCCCGCCGGGGACGGGAAGGGGACGGGAGGCAGGCGGCCCGCCGGGGACGGGAAGGGGACGGGAGGCAGGCGGCCGGCCGGCGCGGGACCAGCCGGCCGGAAGGGTTACTTGATCCTGCCGACGTCCTTGAGCGCCTGCGCCCAGGCCTCATCCGCGTTCTGCTTGCCCTGCTCCACCCGCTGCAGGCCGTCGCCGAAGGCCTTCAGGATGTCGCCGGCCTTGGGCCCGACCTTCTGCGGCTTGAGCGCCTTGGCGGCGTCGGTGAAGATCTTGCCGATCGGGGCGTTGCCGAAGTACGGGTTGACGAACTCCGCCACCGCCGGGTCGTCGTACAGAGCCGGCAGCGAGGGCAGCGCGCTGGCCTCCTTGAAGAGCGTGATCTGGCTCTCCTTGCTGGTCAGCAGGTCGATCAGCGCGGCGGCCTCCTTGGGGTGCCTGCCCTGCTTGGGCAGCATCAGGTGGGTGCCGCCCTGGTTGCCGCCGCCGCCGGGGACCGCCGCGATGTCCCAGGCGCCCTCGCCGGGCTTCTGGTCCTTGATCGTGCCGGTCTTCCAGGCCGGGCAGACCATGGTGGCGAAGGTGCCCTTGGCGATCCCGGTGTTCCACGGCGGGGTGAAGGCGGCGAGCTTGGCCGACAGGCCGCCATCGATGATCTTCACGGCCATGTCGTAGGCCTTGCGCACCTCCGGGTTGGTCCCGGCGATGATGTTGTACTGGTCGTCGTAGTAACCGGTCGGGGCCTGCTCGACCATCGCGCGGAAGTGCTCGCCCGGGCCGTCGGTGAACTTGGCGCCGTCCACCTTCGCCGCGACGAACTTCTTGCCCGTCTCGACGTACTGGTCCCAGGTCGGCCAGAGCGCCGACACCTCGCCACGGTCGGCGGGCAGCCCGGCCTTCTTGAACAGGTCGGGGCGGTAGCACATGGCCAGGCCGCCGACGTCGGTACCCAGCCCCATCAGCGAGGAGCCGTCGTTGGAGACGCCCAGCTGCCACTTCCAGTCCAGGTATTCGCTCTGGCGCTTGTCCAGGCCGTAGTCCTTGAGGTTGTGGAACTTGGCGGGCACAGGGGTGAAGGCGCCGATGTAGCCGCCCTCGACGGCCACGATGTCCGCGGCGCCCGCGCCGGTGGTCAGCTGCGTGATGAGGTTGGTGTGGTGGTCGTTGAACTGCGCGCGCCGCTCCACGATCTCCACGTTGGGGTGGGACTTCTTGAACTCCTCATACAGCGGCGCGTAGTGGAAGTCGCTGAACAGCCCGACGGTCAGCTTGATCTTCTCCGCCGGCGCCCCGGAGGCCGTCCCGCCGCCTGCGGTGGCACCACCGCTGTCGCCGCCGCAGGCGGCGAGGCCCATGGCCAGCGCGGGGACGACGGCCGTCGAAGCGAGGAACCGGTGGCGTAGCTTGCGCATGGAACCCTCCCAGGGTCCTCATAAGTGATCATGAAGAGAGCGCTCCCTGAGCAGATTGATGGCAGTGGAGTTACGTGTCAACGGCCTCTCGGATAACGATCACTGTTACCTGTCCGGCCACAATTGGAGAGCGCTCTCCCAAATATCATGACGTTTCCCCAGTTCAAAAGGGGTGCAAGAGCGCTATTACAAGATCAATGGAGCGCTCCCACTAAAGGCTGGCCATATTGACGTCGCGCTGCGGCCATATTCCACGGCCCCGGGCCGGGCCTTGACAGCTCTGGAGGCTCCGGCCAATCTGCTCTTGCAGAGAGCGCTCCCCAGCGTTCCGATCAGGGCCCGGTGCGCCGCCAGCCACCCGCGGCGTGGATGCCCCCGTCCACGTGCAGGGTGGTCCCGGTGACGAACCCAGCCATCTCACTCGCCAGGAACACCACGGCGGCCCCGGCCTCCGCGGGATCGCCCAGATGGCCGAGCGGCGGCAGCCGTACCGGCTCGAAGGGCAGCGGGTCCGCCACCACGCGCTCCCGCACGGCCTCCTCGCCGCCGGTGGGGAGCGCGTCGGGCGCGACGGCGTTGACCCGGATCCTCCGGGGAGCCAGCTCCAGCGCGAGCGAGCGGGTCAGGCTCTCCACGGCCGCCTTCATCGCGGCGTAGACCGCGAACCCGGGCGCGGCCTGGTGCGCCTCGCTGGAGGTGACGTTGACGATCGACGCCCCCGGGGCCATCAGCGGCAGAAACTGCCTGATCACGGCGGTTACCTGGGTGAAGTTCTCGGCGATCAGCGTGCTCTCGCCCCGCGGGGAGGTCTCGGCGAAGGCCGCGTGGAAGGTCCCGCCGGCATTGTTGACCAGCACGTCCACCCGCCCGAACCGCTCCCGCACCGCCTGGCCGAACACCTCCAGCGCGACCGGATCCCGCACGTCCATGGTCATCGTGAGCGTGTCGAACCCGTCGATCGGATCCCGGTCGCACAGCGCCAGCTCCGCGCCGAACTCCCGCAGGCTCTCCGCGATCGCCCGCCCGAGCCCCCGCGCCGCGCCGGTGACGACCGCGACCTTCCCGGCGAGGAGGATCTCCTCCGGGGTGTACGGCTTGCGCATCCCACCTCCACGGGTCCCCTTGAGAGTACGACGCCGGGGCCCTCGCGTCCCTCTGCCTCTCATACGGCCGCCGGACCCCGTAGAGTCGTCCGGCCGGTCGGAAACAGGCCGGCACGTATCCGATCAAGGAGAGCCACGTGGCACTGGAGAAGCCGGAGATCGACTTCCCGGAGGGCGACGCGCCCACCGAGCTGCAGATCGTCGACATCGTCGAGGGGGACGGCCCGGAGGCCAAGCCGGGGCACCAGGTCAGCGTGCACTACGTCGGCGTCGCCTTCTCCACCGGCGAGGAGTTCGACGCTTCGTGGAACCGCGGTGACACCTTCGAGTTCCAGCTGGGCGGCGGCCAGGTCATCGCGGGCTGGGACCAGGGTGTCGCGGGCATGAAGGTCGGCGGCCGCCGCCGCCTCACCATCCCGCCCCACCTCGGCTACGGCAACCGCGGCGCGGGCGCCCGCATCAAGCCTGGTGAGACGCTCATCTTCGTCGTGGACCTGCTCGGCGTCAGCTGACGTCCCCGTGACGGGCCACTCCGCTGCCAGGGGTGGCCCGTTTCCCGTGGCTGGACCGCTCCGAAAAGCGGAGCTCCGCTCTCCCGGAATGTCACCCCCAGCTTTTAGGCTGGCCTTGTGTTGTTGATCGACCTTGCGCGCACCTCCACGGCCGTGGCGGCCGACTCCGCCAGGCTGGCGAAGATCGGCCATCTCGCGGAGCTGCTCGGCCGGGTCGGACCGGACGAGGCCGAGATCGCCATCGCCTATCTCTCCGGCGAGCTGCCCCAGCGTCACATCGGCGTGGGCTGGGCCGGCCTACAGGATCCGCCCGATCCGCGCCTGGCCGCGACCGCCACCCTGCGCCAGGTCGACGACCTCCTCGACCGCATCAAGGCCCAGGCGGGCCCCGGCTCCCAGGCCGCGCGCAGATCCCTGGTCACCGAGCTGTTCGGCGCGCTCACCCGCCAGGAGCAGACCTTCATGGTGCGGCTGCTCCGCAGCGAGCTGAGGCAGGGCGCGCTGGACGGAGTGATGATCGAGGCCATCGCGAAGGCGTCCGCCGTCCCGACGGCCGAGGTCCGGCGGGCGCTGACCCTCCGCGGCTGGCTGCCGGCCGTGGGAGCGGCCGCGCTCAGCGGCGGGGTCGAGGCGTTGCGGGCCTTCCACCTGGAGGTCGGCCGCCCGGTGTCGCCGATGCTCGCGCAGAGCGCCACCTCCGTCGCCGCCGCCCTGGGCAAGCTCGGCGGCCCGGCCGCGATCGAGTGGAAGCTCGACGGCGTCCGGGTCCAGGCCCACCGCTCCGGCGACGCGGTGAGCGTCTTCACCCGGACCCTCGACGACATCACCGCCCAGGTGCCCGAGCTGGTCGAGGCGGTCCGCGCCCTGCCCTCCCAGGACCTCGTCCTGGACGGCGAGGTCATCGCGCTGCGCCCCGACGGCCGCCCCGAGCCCTTCCAGATCACCTCCGGCCGCGTGTCCAGCCGCGTCGACGTGGCCCAGGTCCGCGCGAAGACCCCACTGCGCGTGTTCTTCTTCGACGCCCTGCGGGTGGACGGCGCCGACCTGCTGGAGCTGCCGGGCGAGGCGCGCCACGCGGCGCTGGCCGCGGCCGTGCCGCCGGAGCTGGTCACCCCCCGCCTGGTCACCGATGACGTCGCGAGCGGTGAGGCGTTCTTCGAAGACGTCATCAGGGCCGGCCATGAGGGCGTGGTGGTCAAGTCACTGCAGACGCCCTACGCCGCCGGGCGGCGTGGCGCCGGCTGGATCAAGGTGAAGCCCCGCCACACGCTCGATCTGGTCGTCCTGGCCGCCGAGTGGGGTAGCGGCCGCCGCGAGGGCAGGCTCTCCAACCTGCACCTGGGCGCCCGCGACCCGCGGACCGGCGGGTTCGTCATGCTCGGCAAGACCTTCAAGGGCCTGACCGACGAGCTGCTCGCCTGGCAGACCCAGCGCTTCCTCGAGCTCGCCGAGGGCCCCACCGACGGCTGGGTGGTCGCCCTCCCCCCGGTTCTCGTCGTCGAGATCGCCTTCGACGGAGTCCAGCAGTCCAGCCGCTACCCCGGCGGCATGGCGCTCCGCTTCGCCCGGGTGATCCGCTACCGCCCCGACAAGACCGCCGAGCAGGCCGACACCGTCGACATGGTGCGCTCCCTGATGCTCTGACCGCATCCGCATCCGCAGACGCGCGGACGCAGCCGCCCTCGACGCCCCGCGCCCTGAGCCACGCCCACCGGACGCCGCGCGGACACCCCCGCCGCTCCGACCGCATCCACCGGCAGCCACGCGCGGACAGCCCCCGCGCCCTGAGCCACGCCCACCGGCGCACGTGTGGACACCCCTGACCCACTCCACGCGTACCGGCGCCCCCGATGCCCTTGCCCGCACCCACCGGCAGCCGCGTGCGGACAGCCCCCGCATCCTGAGCCACGCCCACCGGCATTGCAGCGGGGAGACGGATCACCTACCGATCCGTCACGCTTTCTTGACCAGGTGACATAAGTCACCCTTGCGACATTAACTTGCCTTTACTACCTGTTTGTCGCATATGGTCGACCGCATTACGCGGGAAACACCCCTGTGCCCCGCCCTGGGATCGGCCGACGCGTATCCCCCACCTCCTCTGCCCCGTACGGCCCTCCCCTGCCCTGCCCCCGATTTTGGACCGTGGTTTCCTTGGGCCTGCACTCCTACACCCCGTCCCCCGACACGCCGTCCTCCAAGAAAGCGCTGATGAGCAAGCGGCGCCTGGTGGCGCTGGCCGCCGGCGTCACCGTGGTGGCCGTGGCCTCGACCACCGCCTGGGCCGTCTCCTCCGGCGGCGACGCCTCGCGGACGACCGCCTCCGCCGCTCTGACCAGCGCGCGGCAGCCAGGCGACCACTCCCCCGGCACCGCCCCGGACGGCTCCGCGCCTTCCCGGAGTCCGATGACCGGGAGCGCGACGGCCGCCGCCGACCAGATCACCTCGCCGTCCGCCAGTCCTTCCGCGGGTCCGTCCGCCTCTCTCCGGGCTCCGGCCGGACCGAGCACCGCGGCCACCCCTGCCAGGACCGCCGCCCCCAAGGCGGAGAGCACGTCCGCCCCCAAGGCCGCCCCCAGGAAGGAGAGCACGGCCGCTCCCAAGGCGGAGGCCGTACGCGACGACGCCGTCACCTCCAGGAAGGAGAGCGCGCCGAAGACCGACAGGGCCCGCACGCCGAAGAAGGCCGTCTCCAGGCCGAAGACCCACGTGGTCTCCACCGGCACCTGCGGCGCCTCCTACTACGCGGAAGGGCAGATGACGGCCAGCGGCGAGCGCTTCAACCCCGGCGCGATGACCGCCGCGCACAAGACTCTCCCCATGGGCAGCAGGGTCCGGGTGACCAATCCCGCCAACGGCGAGTCGGTGACGGTCCGGATCAACGACCGCGGCCCCTACGTGGGCGGACGCTGCCTCGACCTGTCCAAGGCCGCCTTCTCCGCCATCGGCAGCATCGGCGCCGGGGTCATGCGGGTCAAGTATGAGGTCCTCGGCACCTGACCACGGCCCGCCGGGCCGGATGCGTCGGCATCGACACCGGCATGCCCCAGGCCGAGCACGGAGCCCTCAGTCCCCTTGGCTCCCTCGGCCCCGGCCCGCCGGGCCGGATGCGGAACGGCCCGGCCGCCGGCCGTCAAGATCGAGCAGGATACGCTCGACGCCTGCTGGTGCAAGGAGATTGGGGTGATCACTCGTTGATCGCGGCCTTCACCCCGATCTGGACGCTGACGCTACTCGGCTACCTGGCCGGACGTTTCCGGCTGCTCGGCGCGGAGGCCGACCGGGTGCTCGGCGCCTTCGTCTTCCACCTCGCGATGCCGGCCGCGCTGTTCTCCGTTCTCATGCGGACCCGGCTGTCGTTCAGCTGGTCCGCGCTGGGCGCCTTCGCCGCCGGCACCGCCGTGACCATGGCCCTGGGCGCCGTTCTGAGCCGCCGGGTCTTCGGCCGGAAGCCCGGCGAGGCCACGATCGGTGCGATGTCCGCCGGTTACGTGAACTCCGCGAACCTCGGCATCCCTGTCACCCTGCAGGTGCTCGGCGACGCCACCTTCCTGACCGGGGTGCTGCTGTTCCAGGTCATGGTGATCACTCCCCTGGTGCTCGCGCTCCTGGACCGGGGCGCCGACCGGCGGCTCCGGCCGGCCCGGCTGGCAGGGCTGCCGCTGCGCAACCCGGTGATCCTCGGCCTGGCCGCCGGCGTGCTCTGCTCGGCCTCCGGCTGGCGGCCGCCCACGGTGATCACCGGATCACTCGCCCTGCTCGGCGACGCCGCCGTGCCCGCCGCCCTGGTCGCCCTCGGTCTCTCCCTGACCGTGCGCGGCCCGGGTCTGGCGGGCGAGCGGGCCGAGGTGCTGGCGCTGTCGGCCCTGAAACTGCTCGTCCAGCCGCTGCTGGCATATCTGTTCGGACTGCTGGCGCAGCTCCGCCCGGCCGAACTGCTCGCGCTGGTGGTCTGCGCCGCCCTCCCCACCGCGCAGAACGCCTACATCTTCGCCCGCGAATACGGTCAGGCCGATTCGGTGGCGCGCGGGGCGGTGATCACCAGCACCGCGCTGTCGATGCTCACCCTCGCAGTGATCGGCTGGCTGCTGGGGTCACCCGCAGCACCCTGACAGCGCCCTGAAGCATCGCCTTGGCAGCGCCCTGAAGCATCGCCCTGAAGCATCGCCCTGGCAGCGCTCTGACGCATTGCCCTGACCGCAGCGCACGATCCACCGCACCCCGCCCCTGATCCGATGGCCGCCTACTGGCTGGTCCAGCGACCGCCCACCGGCTGCGGCTTGGTGACCGCCTACCGGCTGATCAGGGAGCCGCCTACGGCTTGCCCTGCGGCTCCGGGCGGTCCTACTTCACCAGGCGCAGCGTGAGCGGGTAGCGGAAGTCGCCCTCGCCCAGCGCCGCCATGCCGCCGACCACGGACAGGACCACGCCTCCGATCCAGAGCACGGGCATCAGGACGAGGCCCACGACGGTGATCGCCAGCAGGACGGTGGCCCCGAGCAGGGTGAGCTGGAAGTTGAGCGCCTCCACCGCGTGCTTGCGGATGTAGGGCGAGGTCTTGCCCGCGGCGAGCAGCATGATCAGCGGGCCGATCGCGAACAGGCCGGCCAGCGGGAGCAGGTGCGCCGCCGCCGCGCCCAGGCGGTCTCCCCCCGTCTCGGCCCGCACGTTGTGATGGTGGCCCGGCGCCGTCCGGCCGGGCGGGTAGGGCATGGGGGCGACCGGGCGCGAGCCGTACAGCTCGTGCATGATCGGCATGAGGTCGCCATGGACGCGGGCCGTCATCGCCCGCTCCAGCCGGTCGTCGAACTCGAACTTGTCGAACCGCCCCTCCGCGTAGGCGGCCTTGACGTGCTCGACCACCTGCTCCCGGTCCTGGTTGCTCACCCTGAGGTCGGCGTGGCCGGGCCTCACGCCGGATGCCGGCACGCCTCCGTGCCATGGGCTCGCCACTGGTGTCGCTCTGCCTGCCATGGAACCGACATCCCTTTCGTCGCCGCTTTGCCTTTCATATTTGTCACTGATTTCCGTCCGGTCCATCCGGATGAACCCTTGGATGTCCCTTAGAGTCCACCCTGGCCTCCCACCATGAAACGTCCGGGAGAGGTATACAAGGAGTCATGAGATGGCGGGATCGCTATGGGTTGAGGCGTTTGCGCGGGCCGAAGATCGCCAAGTTCGACCGTGAGGCGACCGACGCCGACGTCGAGGCGCTCATCGCCTTCGCCAAGTCGCGTCGTGGCGTGGAGTTCTACGTCGAGCCGGAGACCTTCGCGACGGACACCACCGCGATGGCCATCGCCGACGACGGCGAGTGGACCCGGCGCCGGGTCGGCTCGCCCGCGGTGATCCGCAAGGTCGCCCGTGACCTGGCCCTCCCCGTCTATGACGTGCAGCTGACGGGTTATCCGCCCCGGATGCGGGCCTACAACGAGCGCCGCAGACGCGCCGAGGGCTGATCGATCACCCCGATGGGGGCTCCGGCTCCTCCAGCAGGGCGACCATGGGGAGCAGCCAGGCCGCCCGGGGGGTGCCCATCTCCTCCGCCAACTGCTCGGGGGTGGGCATCCTGTCGGTCAGCGCGTGCGGCGGGAGCAGATGGTGCAGTGCGTGCATGAGCAGATCCGCCATCGAGTAACCCGGGTCGATGGCCCGGGCCCGGCTGAGCGCGACGCCGGCCAGCGCGGAGTCGCCGTCGCGCCAGGCGACCACGCCGAGCAGGGATGCCGCCGGGGGCACGAATCTCGGCTCCAGCCGCCGGGTGAGGTCATGCCAGAGCCTGCGGTGGACGTCGTGGGTGCCGTCGGTGACGAGCGCCCACGCCTCGTCGCGGATCCGGATCACCGCCAGGTCCAGTCCGAGCCTGGCCGCCTGCTCGTCGTCGAGCCGCCCGCCGGAGGCGTAGGTGCCGATCGCCGCGCGGACCCGGGCCGTCCCGTCGGCGACGAACTCCGCCGCGAGCCCCTCGACGTCTCCGCATCCGGCGAGCCTGTCCCGCAGCTCCCGCGTGACGCGGGCCGTGATCCGGCGCATGGCCGGCCTCTCGGCTCCGCCGACGGGGTCGAGCGAGCGTTCCAGGGTCTCCCGGTCGGGCAGGGCGACCAGTCCGTGCACGGTGGCCTCGGCCGCGATCACACCGGCCCCCTGTCCGTACGGCGTGCCGTCCACGGGGCAGCAGTCCGCCCGGGAGCAGAGGTAGGACCAGTAGCGGCCGTCCTCCACCCGGAGGGCGTCGACGACTGTGACGTCGCTCCTGCGTAACAGCGTGACGGCCATGTCGACGGCGGGCGTCACCAGCGGGCCCGGGCCGTAGCCGATGACGATGACCTGGCCGACCCTCTCCGCGCGGAGCAGCGGGATGATCCGGTCGAGGGCCGGAGCGGCCAGAGGGAGGTCCCACCGGACGGTGAGATGGAGCCGGCTCCGGGACGGCCGCCCCTTCAGTCCGATCACGATCAGGCTGTCTGCGGGGTGGAACCCCACGAGGTAGGGGACGGCGCCGAGGACCTCCTCCGTGGAGCCCAGGAGCAGGCGGGGCCGGTCGGCAGGCGGGGCCGGGATGTCGGTTGTCATGGCCCAGAGCTTCGCCGGACCGCGCCCCGCGCCTGCACGCCGAACCGCGCTCTGTGGAGAGTCGCGGACTGTCCACAGCCAGGCGGGGTGAACGGAGGGAGAGCTCAGGCGACGGGCGCCAGGCGTGTGCGGACCATGATCGCGCCGCCCGCGACGGCGGCGGGCATCGCGACCACGGCGCCCAGGGGGATGAGGAAGAGCAGGAAGATGAGCACGCCGAAGCCGAGAGCCGCGGCCTTGTTCCTCCGGAGAAGGGCGAAGCGGCTCTTGCGCGCCATGCCGCGGC
Organism: Streptosporangium sp. NPDC048886; assembly: GCF_055586905.1. Classification (NCBI taxonomy): domain Bacteria; kingdom Bacillati; phylum Actinomycetota; class Actinomycetes; order Streptosporangiales; family Streptosporangiaceae; genus Streptosporangium; species Streptosporangium sp. NPDC048886. The sequence goes on along the minus strand of NZ_JBVJHH010000009.1, from coordinate 50,456 downwards.
GCTCCATGGCCAGCGTGGTGAGCTCGACCGTGAGGAAGAAGCCCGAGACCAGGGCGCCCAGCACCGGCACCACCGTCTGCCCGACCACCGGCACGAAGCCCAGGAAGAACAGCGGGATGGTGAACAGCAGGACGTATCCGAGAGTGATCAAGCTGTCCTTGATGGACCTGGGGATCGACTTCCAGAGCGGGAGTTCATAGCCGCTCGGCACCTCGCCGTAGGTCTCCTCGACCTTCTCCGAGAGCTTCTCGTAGAAGGGGTCTCCCACGATCAGGGTCACCGCGGTGAAGGTCACCACGGACAGGACCAGCCCGGCTCCGAAGATCGCCAGCCCGACCAGGGCCCGGAGGGCGTTCCGTGCCGCCTCACCCCACCCGCTCGCGAACGGCGTCGCCCACTCCGCGATGTCTCCCGCGTTGGTGCCGAGGAAGTAGAGGCCGACCATGTAGAGCACGGACACGATCAGAGCGGGGATCAACCCGAACAGCCACCACCTGGGATTCCGCGCGACCCAGCGCAGCCCCTGCAGAAACAACCCGATGCCGTCCATAAAGGAGCGGAGAGGACCCATGCCCGGAAGATTAGCGGGATCGGTGGATCACCGCGCGACGGCACCGGGGACCACCACCCCGGCCCGCCCCGCCGCGGCGGCCCCTGCCCGAGAAGACGACGGCGCGGGACGGGTGGATGACGGGCGGGGCGGTCAGGCGCGCTGCCAGAGGGCGGGCACGGAGACGCCGAGGGTGGTCAGCAGGCGGCGCAGGAGGGGCAGGGAGATGCCCAGGACGTTGCCGTGGTCGCCGTCGATGCCGTCGACGAACCAGCCGCCGGCGCCGTCCAGGGTGAAGGCGCCCGCGACGGCGAGGGGCTCGCCGGTGGCGACGTAGGCGGCGATCTCGGCGTCGGTGGGGGTGCCGAAACGCACGACCGTGGCGGCCGCCTCGGCCACCTCCCGCCCGTCGGCGGCGTCGATCACGCAGTGGCCGGTGAGCAGCCGGCCCTCACGGCCGCGCATGCCCTGCCATCGGGAGACGGCCTCCTCGGCCGAGGACGGCTTGCCATAGGCCCGGCCGTCGAGCTCCAGCACCGAGTCACAGCCGATGACCAGGCCCTCGGTCAGGTCGCGAGCCACGACAGCGGCTTTCGCGCGGGCCAGCGTGAGGCAGAGCTCGCTCGGGGTGTCTGCGGTGACGGCCTCTTCGTCGACCCCACTGACGATCACCTTGGGGTCGAGTCCGGCGCTGCGGAGCAGGGCGAGGCGGGCGGGCGAAGCGGAGGCGAGAACGATCTGGGTCACGTCAATCGAGCCTAGCGCGGGTCGACCACCTCCCCTCGTCCTCTCCTCGCTTTCCCACCGCCGCCCTCGCCTCTCACCGCTTCTCCGCCTTCACCCACCACAGTCTCGCCCTCTCGCCGCTTCCCCCGCAGCCTCCGCTCCTCTTCACCTTCACCGCAGCCCCCGCTCCTCTTCACTTCTTCACCGCTCCTTCTCGCCCTCCCGCCGTGTCCCTCCCCCACCTCACTCCGTCTGTCCGCCGCGCGGCAGTCCCGCGGCGGCGTAGGCCTCGGCCTCGCCCAGGGTCTCCTGCTCCAGCAGGGCGATGACGATGGCGTCCAGGCGGTCGCGGTTCTCCCTCAGGACGCGCAGGGCCACCCCGTAGCACTCGTCCACGATGCGCCGGGTCTCCTCGTCCACGGCGGCCAGGGTGTCCGGAGCGGCCGTGAGCTGGCCGTCGGCGGAACTCGGCAGGATGGTCAGCGGGCCGATCCTGGAGGACATGCCCCAGCGGCCCACCATGCCCCGGGCGATCATGGTGACCTGCTCCAGGTCGTTCTCCGCGCCGGTGGTGACGAGGTTGTAGACGACCTGCTCGGCGGCCATGCCGCCGAGGGCCCCGATGATCCGGCCGCGCAGATACTTCTCGTCGTAGGCGTAACGGTCGGTGTCGGGCGTGGAGAGCGTGACGCCGAGCGCCCTGCCGCGCGGGATGATCGAGATCTTCCTGACCGGGTCCGCCCCGGGCTGGAGCATGCCGAGCAGCGCGTGGCCCGCCTCGTGGTAAGCGGTGCGCCTGCGCTCCTCCTGCGGGATCACGAGCGCGCGGGCCGTACCGAGCAGGATCTTCTCCAGGGCGTCGGCGAGGTCGCGGGCCCGCACCTCGGCGTTGTCCCGCTTGGCGGCGAGCAGCGCGGCCTCGTTGACGAGGTTGGCCAGATCGGCGCCGGTCATGCCGGGGGTGGCCCTGGCGAGCCGCTCCAGGTCCACGTCGGCGGCGAGCGGCACGCCGCGGGTGTGCACCTTGAGGATCTCCAGCCGCCCACCGGCGTCCGGCGCGGAGACCGTGACGGTCCGGTCGAAGCGGCCGGGCCGCAGCAGCGCCGGGTCGAGGATCTCCGGCCGGTTGGTGGCCGCGATCACGATGACGCCCTCGGAGCCGGTGAAGCCGTCCATCTCGGTGAGAATCTGGTTGAGGGTCTGCTCGCGTTCGTCGTGGCCGCCGATCGTGCTGCCGCCGCGCACCCGGCCGATCGCGTCGATCTCGTCGATGAAGATGATCGACGGGGCGACCTTGCGGGCCTCCTCGAACAGCTCGCGCACCCGTGACGCGCCGACGCCCACGATCATCTCGATGAACTCCGAGGCGACCGCCGAGAAGAAGGGCACGTCGGCCTCGCCCGCGACGGCCCGGGCGAGCAGGGTCTTGCCGGTGCCGGGCGGGCCGGCGAGCAGCACGCCCTTGGGGAGCTTGGCGCCCAGCCTGAGGTATCTGTCGGGCTCCTTGAGATAGTCGACGATCTCGGCGAGCTCGTTCTCCACCTCGTCGATGCCCGCGACGTCGTCGAAGTCGACCCGGACCTTGCCCGCCTCCACCGGCGTGGCCGCCTTGGACCTGCCCATGCCGCCCAGCCCTCCGCCGCCCATCATGCCTGCCGCCGAGCGGCGCATGAACCAGATCCACAGGCCGGCCAGCAGCAGCACGGGCAGCAGTGACAGCAGCAGGTTGACCACGAAGCCGCGGTCACCGGTGACCGGCTCGGCCTTGATCTCCACGCCCCCCGCGACGAGCTGCTGGTAGAGCCGGCCCTCGTCGGCGAAGACCGGGATCTCGGTGGAGAACTTGGTGTAGCCGCGGTTGTCGCTGTCGGGGTCCTGGGCGGCCTTCTTCAGATCGCCCTGGACGGAGAAGCCCTTGGCGTAGATGTCCTTGACGTTTCCGGCCTGCACCTGCCGGAGGAACTGGGTGTAGGAGACCGTCTCGACCCCGCCGCTGTCGAAGATCGACGAGATGAGGAAGAAGCCCGCGTAGACCACCAGGAGCGTGAGCAGGAAGCGTTTCCAGTTGATCTTCGGGCGCTGCGGGGCCGGTGGCTCGCCGGGCAGCCCTTCGGACCGCCACGGCTTGGGCTGCTCTTCCCTGTCGCGCCCTTCGGCGTCGGGTCCTCTGCGCTCCGGAGACGCCGGTCGTTCCACGACTCCTCCCTCCAGGGCCCCGGCCCGACCCCCGCGGAGATCGCCCTGGGCCCGGCGTCCTCAGCCGCGGGCCCGGCCCACGGCGCCCGCGCGGCGGGCCGGCGGCCCGGCCGGGGATCCGGAGGAGCGGCCCGTGACCTGTCCGGCTGCGGCGAGGTCGCGGCAGGCTGCGGAGTCATGCCGGACGGCGGAGAGATCGGCCATGAAATCCCCCGATTTCCATCAGGCCGGATGAACAAGGCGATTCCTGCCCAGCCGGTGCCTACTTCAATCTGATCGAGGAGATCGCGGTGTTGATGTCGCGCCAGTTCTTCCGCTGGGCGTCGGGGATCGTCACGAAGACCATGGCGGGCTTGGCGCCGGGCACCTGGGTCACGGCGACGGCGGCCATGGACAGCCGGGTCTTGCCCTTGACCTTGTACGTCACCCGGTAGCCGAGCAGCCAGCCACCCTTGATCGGCTGGGAGGCGGTCCATCCGATCCTGGAGCCCTTGGGGTGGTGGTTGAGCGTCCAGCGGGCGGCCAGCAGGGCGGTGTCCTTCGGACTCTCCTGCACCTTGATCGGCACGGGGCAGCTCACGAGCATCGCCCGGGTGGGCACGCCCTTCGCCCTCGGCAGCACCTGCCGGGTGGCGAACGGCGAGGCGCCGAAGACCTTCCACGGCTTGCCGAGCCGGGCCAGCGAGACTCCCGACTTGGCGTCCTGCAGGCGGCGCTTGGTCTTGTGCTCCTTGCCGGGCAGCCGGCCCAGGCGCCTGTCACGCGGGAGGTCGGGGACGCGGGGGTCGGCCAGAGCCACCACCACCGCCGCGCTCGGCCCCTGCGAGCGGGCCCCGCTCGCGGTCGGCGAGGGCGACAGGGACGCCTGGGCCGGGGACGCGCTGGGAGAGGGCGCGGCCGGCGAGCTGACACCGGGCGAGGGCGTCGCGGCAGATGGCGCGGCGATCTGCCCCGACGCTCCCTCGCCCGGCTGATCTGGGGAGCCGGAGTAGGTGAGACCGACCACGGCCGCGACGGCGGCCACGACCACCGCGGTGACCACGGCGAGAATCCGGTAGATCACGCGCATCGGCAGGTCACCGATGCGGGACTTCTTGATCGGCGACCTCGACGGGGTGGCCGGCGGCCTCGAGCGGTCGTCGACGGCGACCTTCGGCAGCTCCGACGTGTCCGCCTCCGCGGTCACATACGTCGGCACGGAACCCGTCCCCCGGGTCCCCGGAGTCCCACCCAACCCATCGAGCACGATCGGGAGCGTACGACAAATCCGGTTTTCTCGTGCGCGATCCCCATCACACTTCGGGAACGAGTACCTCCCAGCTGCGATGGGACACCTACCTGCGATGATTCGCGGATGTCCGTAGAACGTCAGGTGGAGCTCCGCTTCCACGCCACCTCGCGTGAGGCGAGGACCCACACCAACCTGTCCGCCGTCGGCGTCGACGGCCCCGGGCTCTGGGTGGCGGGGGACGGGACCGCCACCGTCGAGCATCTGACGTTCCGCGGCGGCCGCTACGACGGCCAGCGCACCTTCGCCCTGGCCGACTTCGTGGACCTGCCGGCCGGCCCGACGGAGGAGGCCGACATCGAGGGCCTGGCCCAGGCCGACGGCTGGCTGTGGGCGATCGGCTCGCACAGTCTCAAGCGCAAGCGGCTCAGAAGGGGCCACTCACCCGAGAAGGCCCGCCGCCGGCTCGGCACCGTCGTGCGCGAGGAGAACCGCTACATCCTCGTACGGCTGCCGCTCGCCGGCGCGACCCCGGTCCGCCGGGACGGCGACCGCACGGCCGCGATCCTGTCCGGCCCCGGCCTGAGCCTGGCCGACGCGATGGTGGGCGATCCGCACCTGACCCCCTTCCTGGCGATCCCCGGCAAGGACAACGGCCTGGACATCGAGGGCATCGCGATACTCGACGGCCGCGTGTTCGTCGGCCTGCGCGGTCCGGTGCTGCGCGGCTGGGCCATGCTGCTGGAGATCCGGCCCCAGGCCGCCCCCGGCCGCCCCGGCCGCCTCAGGCTCGCCCCGATCGACGGCGGGCCGTACCGGACGCACCTGCTGGACCTCGGCGGGCTCGGCGTCCGCGACCTGTGCCCGCACCGGGACGGACTGCTGATCCTGGCAGGGCCGACCATGGATCTCGACGGCCCGGTCCGGGTGCTGCGCTGGCGGCCGCCGGACGGACCGGCCGTGGAACACGACCCGGAGCACGTCATGGACCTGCCCCACGGAGACGGCTGCGACCACCCGGAGGGGCTGGCCGTGCTCGACGACGAGCGCCTCCTAGTGGTCTACGACAGCCCGTCGGAGGCCCGGCTGACCCCTGCGGGAGGGGTGCTCGCCGACATCGTCAGGATGACCTGAGCGGGCCTGAGGCCGCGGGCCGGAAGCCGCCCTGGCGCAGCCACGGGGCGTCCGCGACGACGGTGCAGGACCCGGGCTCGATCTCGGTGAACCCCGCGTCCCGGACCACCGGCAGCCCCGAGGCGGTCAGCGCGGCCCATCCGGCGGGGCCGGCGGTCCGCACGGAGGCCGCCAGTCCCCGCTCCCGCCACGCCTGCCGGGCCGGCCCGTCGCTCCCCCACCAGGCGAGCTGCGCCGCGTGCCCGGCCTGGGCCATGGCCTTGCCCGCCGACATCTCCAGCTCCGGGTTGATCCAGAGTGTCACCGGCCCCGCCGGTCCCGGCGGGGCCGGGTCGGTCAGTTCGGTGCCGGAGACCTGGAGCCTGGACAGGTCCTTGGGCCAATCGTCGAGGGGCACCGGCGGGTGGACCCGCACCTCGGCGGTGCCGGAGGTCACCGTGATGCCGGGCAGGTCGAGCACCCGGCGCCACTCGGCCCCGCGTGCCCGCCGGACGACCTTCCTGATCCCGATCTCCTCCCAGGAGCGGACCGCCTGGGCCCATCCGCCCTCGCCGCGGGCCCGGGGGTCGTCGAGCAGGGTCAGCACGGCCAGCGCGGCCGCCTCCAGGGCGTCGGTGCGCTCCGGAGGGGCCGCCCGCTCGATCCTGACCACGAGCGGGAGCACCTTCTGGCCGGTCACGAGGCCCCCGCCCGCCGTGCCACCGATCCGCTGTCCTGCCCGCCGACTGGCCTGTTGCGCTCGTTCACGCTCTCAAGGATGCCTTCTTCGCGATGGCGACCGACATCAGGGCCGCGATCAGGCAGAGGAATCCGGCGGCGTACCAGGCGAGGTCGTAGGCGCCGAAGTGGTCGCGGGCGAGTCCCGCGCCCACCGCGGCGACGGCCGCGCCGACCTGGTGGGAGGCGAAGACCCAGCCGAACACCACCGCACCCTCGGAGCCGTAGATCTGCCGGCACAGGGCCACGGTGGGCGGTACGGTGGCCACCCAGTCGAGGCCGTAGAAGATGATGAAGACGAGCATGCTGGGCTCGGCGGTGGCCCCGAACAGGCTGGGGAGGACCATCAGCGACAGCCCGCGCAGCCCGTAGTAGGCCCCGAGCAGGACCCGCGAGTCGACCTTGTCGCTCAGCCAGCCGGACGCGACGGTCCCGACGACGTCGAAGATCCCGACCAGGGCGAGGAGCCCCGCGGCGGTCGGCTCGGCCATGCCGTGATCGTGGGCGGCGGGGATGAAGTGGGTGCCGACCAGGCCGTTGGTGCTCATCCCGCAGATCGCGAACCCGCCGGCGAGCAGCCAGAAGGGCCGGGTCCGCGCGGCCGTCCACAGCACGGTGAGCGCGTGCGCGGCGGCCCCGCCGGTCCTGGCGGGCGGAGCGGGGGCGGCCGCGCCGGGATCGGCCCCCAGGGCGGTGGTGCCGACCTCCTCGGGGCGGTCGCGCAGCAGGAACCAGACCAGGGGGACCACGGCGAGGGCGGCTACGGTGACCGTGACGGCGGCCGAGCGCCAGCCCTGGGCGGCGGCGAGGTGGGCGAGGATCGGCAGGAAGATGAGCTGCCCGGTGGCGCCGCCCGCGGTGAGGATGCCCGTGACGAGGCCGCGGTGGCGGACGAACCAGCGCTCGGTGAGGGTGGCGGCGAAGACCAGGGCCATCGACCCGGTGCCGAGGCCGACCAGGACTCCCCAGCACAGGACGAGCTGCCAGGGGGCGTTCATCAGGATGGTGAACCCGCTGCCGGCCGCGACGAGCAGCAGCGCGCACGCCACCACCCGGCGCATGCCGAAGCGGTTCATGAGGGCGGCGGCGAACGGGGCCGTCAGGCCGTAGAGCATGAGGTTGACCGAGACGGCCAGCGAGATCGTGCCCCGGGACCAGCCGAACTCCTGCTGGAGCGGGGTGATCAGCACCCCGGGCGTGGCCCGGAATCCGGCCGCGCCGAGAATGGCCACGAACGCGACTCCCGCCACGATCCAGGCGCGATGCAGTCCGCGCTCACGCGTCTGAAGAGTCGTTGACATGGGCCCAATCATGGGGGTCGCGGACATGGCCCCACGAGTGGCCCGGGTGCCAATGTCCGCAAGGATCGGGCCATCACGCAGGCCGTCCCGTCAGGCCCGGCCGGAGCCGGCCGCCCCGCGGCGGACGCTCCCCTCCGAGCCCGGCGGCGGGCGTACGGCCTGGCCGGCTTCGGAAAGAGACGCACACCGCGGACGGCGTAAAAATTCCATACATAGGATGATTTTTCATCCTATTGCTGGGCCGAAAACCCGCAGGGGAAAAGGAATTCCCGCGCAGCCCGCCCTCCGGCGGCTCCCGCGACACGGTCCGCATCATCGTCGCGGCCACGTCAAGTCACTGGTTCCGGAACGCCGAAAACTCCACCGCCCGACTACCCGGAGTGACCGGGGGCGCGATCCGGGCGGAAGTTTCCGAACTGCTTGCCCCGCCTTTCGAACATCGGAGATCCTTGGCGCGGAACCCGCCCCGGCTACTCTCTGTTATCTCACATACTGGGACTATTCGGTCAAACGTTACGTTTTTCCCTATCCGCCCTAATTGGGAAGTTTGGCGCTTCACGCCCGACTTTGTTACAGCTTGGGGCGGTGCCGGTCTCAGGTCTGCAACACCCAAGTCGTCCTACTTGTCCAGGAGAGAGTCACGGTGCTCAGCTTTGTTCGACCAATGCTGGCGGCTGACCTCAGACCGGACAATTAAAGGAGTGCTGGCGTGTTCCAATCGCGGACATCTGGCAAGTTTCTAGCTGCTGTGGCGGGAGGTGCGCTCCTGCTGACCGCCTGCGCGGGTAACGACGCCGGGACGAGCGCGCCGACCTCGCCGGGCTCGGCGTCAGCCTCGGCTCCGGCGGCCCAGACCATCACCTATGCCTACGAGCAGGAGTTCCACTCCTACAACAACAACACCGTCGCGGAGAACGCCACCCGCAACGCGGGCCCCCTCCAGCGCGTGCTGACGGGCTTCTGGATCTACGGTGACAAGGGCGCCATCACGCCCGACAAGGACTTCGGCACCTACGAGAAGACCTCCGACGACCCGCTGACGGTCGAATACACCATCAGCGACAAGGCCGTCTGGTCGGACGGCGTGCCGATCGACTGTGACGACGTCATGCTCTGGTGGGGCTTCAAGTCCGGCAAGATCAAGGGCTTCTCCTCCTCCGGCAACGAGGGCGTCCAGGACACCAAGCTGCCCGAGTGCGACAAGGGCGGCAAGAAGTTCTCCCTCATCTACGACAAGCCCTTCGCCGACTGGGTGGCCAACGGCCCCGGCGCGACCGAGATCCTGCCGGCCCACGTGGTCGCCAAGCAGGGCGGCCTGTCCGAGGACGAGTTCATCGCGGCGGTCAAGGACACCGACGCCAAGAAGCTCGAGAAGTCCATCAAGTTCTTCAACGACGGCTGGGTCTCCGAGGGCACGCTGCCCGCGGCCGACCTGATCCCCTCCTCCGGCCCGTACAAGCTCTCCAAGATGGACGCCGGCCAGTCGCTGACCTTCGTCGCCAACGACAAGTGGTGGGGCACCCCGGCGGCCACCCCGACCGTCGTGGAGCGTTTCATCGCCCTGGACGAGCAGGCCCAGGCGCTGCAGAACCGTGAGGTCCAGATCGTCGAGCCGCAGCCCGGCCCCGACGTGCTCAACCAGCTCAAGGCCATCGAAGGCGTCAAGGTCAACCTCAGCGACGAATACACCTACGAGCACCTTGACTTCAACTTCGACTCCAGCCCGTTCAAGGACAAGGCGCTGCGTGAGGCCTTCGCCAAGTGCGTGCCCCGGCAGCTCATCGTCGACAACCTGATCAAGCCCGTCGCGCCGGAGGCCAAGCCTCTGGAAGTCCGCAACGTGGCCCCGTTCCAGGCCAACAGCGCCGCGGTCGTCTCGGCCAGCGGCGGCGCCGGCGTCTACGCCCAGCAGGACATCGAGGGCGCCAAGGCGCTCCTGGAGAAGGCGGGCAAGACCGGCCTCGAGGTCAAGGTCGGCTACCAGACCCCGAACCCGCGCCGCACCGCGGCCGTGCAGCTCATCATCGACTCCTGCAACAAGGCCGGCTTCAAGGTCGTCGACAAGGGCTCCGAGGACTTCTTCGGCACCGTGATGCCGGCCAACGGCTACGACGTGGCACTGTACGCCTGGGCGGGCTCCTCCCTGGTCAGCGGCTGGGCCTCCACCTTCACCACGCCGAAGAAGTGCGACGGCGAGAACAAGGGCAACAACAACGGCTGCTACTCCAACAAGAAGGTCGACGAGCTCATCACGAAGCTGAACGCGACCGTCGACCTGGCCGCGCAGGACCCGATCATCGCTGAGATCGAGAAGAACCTCTGGGCCGACCTGGCCACGATCCCGCTGTTCCAGCACCCGGGCCTCAGCGCGTGGGACGAGGCGGTTCAGAACGTCGTCCCGAACCCCGCGCAGTCGACCATCACCTGGAACATGGACAAGTGGAGCCTGTCGTAACCCCCTCGTTCTAGGGCCCGTTCCCTGACCGTCGCGTGCGGTTGATGGAACACCAACCACCCAGGGCCGGGACCAGAGAATCACAAACCTCTGGTTCCGGCCCTGACCCGCACATATAGTCCCTTCGAATGAGCAGGAGGTGACGTAATGATCGTCTTCATCGCGCGGAGACTGGTCATCTCGTTCTTCGTCCTCCTGGCGGCCACCTTCATCATCTTCGTGCTGACGGCGCTCTCGGGCGACCCGTTGGAAGACCTCCGCCAGGACAACAGCCCCAACAAGGCAAACAAGATCGCCGACCGCACCGAGCGGATGGAGCTCAACACTCCGATCCCGCTCCGCTACCTGGGCTGGCTCGGCCGCATCGTCCGGGGCGAGCTCGGCGTCAACCGCGACGGCCAGGACGTCGCCCCCCTTCTCGGCCACGCCCTGTCGGCCACCCTCCAGCTCGTGCTCGCCGCCACCGTGCTGGCGATCGTCGTCGGCATCGTCGTCGGCATCGTCTCCGCCCTCCGCCAGTACAGCGGCTTCGACTACACCGTCACCTTCGCCGCCTTCGTCTGCTTCTCCCTGCCGCTCTTCTGGGTCGCGGTGATGCTCAAGCAGTACATGGCCATCGAGTTCAACAACTGGCTGAAGGACCCCGGCATCCCGCCGACCGTCATCGGCGTCCTGGCACTGGTCGGCGGCCTGATATTCGGCGCGCTCACCGTGGGCGACCGCAAGCGGCGGCTCCTCGCATTCCTCATCGGCGCCGTGATCAGCGGCGCGCTGTTCACCCTGCTCTCGGTGACCCGCTGGTTCGCCGACCCCGGCTTCGGCCTCCCGCTCATCCTGGCCATGTCGGCCGCCGCCGCGGTGGGCTTCACCGTCCTGTCCGCCGGGCTGCGCCAGCGCGGACCGTTGTACGCCGCCCTCGCCGCCGCCCTGATCGGCGCGCTGGCCTCACAGGTGCTCGACCCGCTGCTGGTCGACCCGACCTGGCTGGAGATCATCGGTCTCGCCCTGCTGACGGTCGCGGTCTGCGTCGGCCTCGGCTACGGCCTCGGCGGGATCCAGCGCCGGCAGGCGACCACCGCCGCCGTGTTGACCGGCCTGTTCACCGGCGCCGTGATCTTCGTGGACCACATGCTCCAGGCGTTCGACTCCTACACCAAGGTGGTGCGCGGCCGCCCGATCTCGACGATCGGCGCACGGACCCCCAACTTCAAGGGCGACTTCTGGCAGCTGAACCTGGACTCGGCCGGCCACCTGCTGCTGCCGAGCCTGGCGCTCATCCTGATCTCCCTGGCCACCTACACGCGCTACAGCCGGGCGAGCATGCTGGAGGTCATGAACCAGGACTACGTCCGCACGGCCCGCGCCAAGGGCCTGCCGGAGCGGACCGTCGTGGTCAAGCACGCCTTCCGTAACGGGCTCATCCCGGTCACCACCCTGATGGCCTTCGACTTCGCCGGCGTCATCGGCGGCGCGGTGGTCACCGAGAACGTCTTCGGCTGGCAGGGCATGGGCAACCTGTTCATCGACGGCCTGCGGGAGGTGGACCCCGCCCCGGTCATGGCGTTCTTCATCGTCACCGGGACCGCGATCGTCGTCTTCAACATGATCGCCGACATCCTCTACGCGTACCTCGACCCGCGCATCCGGCTGTCCTGAAATCGGAGAACCACCCATGACGCTCAATGCGCAGGCCACGGGACCTGACACCGCATCCGATTCACAGGGCATGGCGATCGTCGCCCGGACGCAGGGCCAGATGGTCCGCCGCCGCTTCTTCCGGCACCGCGCCGCGCTGGTCGGGATGATCATGTTCGGTCTCGTCATCATCCTGGCGTTCAGCTCCATCGGCTTCGCCGGCATCCCCGGCTGGTGGGACAAGAACTACCTCGACACCGGCGCGCTGACCAACCAGGGCAGGCCGACCCTCAGCCTGCTCCCCGAGTTCCTCGGCGGCACCGGCATCCACCTCGGCGAGCACCCGTTCGGCCAGGACGACATCGGCATCGACTACTTCGCGCTCACCATGCGCGGCGCCCAGCAGTCGATCATCATCGCGTTCATCGTCGGCATCGTCGCGACCCTCAGCGGCACCATCGTCGGCGCGCTGGCCGGCTACTTCCGGGGCCGGATCGAGGCGGTGCTGATGCGCCTCACCGACGTGATGATCACCATTCCGGTCCTCATCATCGCCGCCGTGGTCGGCCGGATGATGGGCGACAGCGGGGCCGTCGTCCTCGGCCTCTTCCTGGGCCTGGTGACCTGGCCGACGCTGGGCCGGCTGGTCCGCGGCGAGTTCCTCTCCCTGCGGGAGAAGGAGTTCGTGGAGGCCGCCCGCGCGATCGGCACGCGGCCGAGCCGGATCATCTTCCGCCACATCCTGCCCAACACCATCGGTGTGATCATCGTCAGTGCCACCCTGGGCATCGCCAGCGCGGTGCTGCTGGAGTCGGCGCTGTCCTTCCTGGGCCTCGGCATCCAGGCGCCGGACACCTCGCTGGGCCAGCTGATCAGCCGCTACCGCAGCGCGATGGTGGTCCGCCCGTGGCTGTTCTGGTGGCCCGGCGTGTTCATCATCACGATCGCGCTGTCGATCAACTTCATCGGCGACGGCCTGCGTGACGCCTTCGACCCCCGACAGACCCGGGTGCGTGCCTAATGACGACTCCTAACGTGCCGATCGAGCCTCGCAAGGGCGACGTGCACACCTATGACATCGCCCCCAACGTGCTCGACGCCGCCGGCGAGGTGCACGTCGGTCTCAACCTCGACGCCGTACGGCCTCCGTCGGAGGAGGAGATCCTCCGGGTCGACGACCTGACGGTGGAGTTCCCCACCGAGGACGGCCTCGTCCGCGCGGTCCGGGGAGTCTCCTACAGCCTGCGCGAGCGCGAGGTGCTGGGCATCGTCGGCGAGTCGGGCTCCGGCAAGTCGGTCTCCTCGCTGGCGGTCATGGGCCTGCTGCCCAAGAGCGCCCGGGTCAAGGGGCAGATCCTCTTCCGCGGCGAGGACATGCTGAAGATGTCGGCCCGCAAGCAGCGGAGCCTGCGCGGCCGGAAGATCGCGATGGTCTTCCAGGACCCGATGACCGCGCTGAACCCGGTGCACACGGTCGGCGACCAGCTCGCCGAGGCGGTGCTCGCGCATGAGCTGATGCCGCGCAAGACGGCGCTGGCCCGCGCCAAGGAGATGCTCGACCTCGTCGGCATCCCGCAGGCCGAGGCCCGGCTGCGCAGCTACCCGCACGAGTTCTCCGGCGGCATGCGCCAGCGCGCGATGATCGCCATGGCAGTCATCAACAATCCCGACATCATCATCGCCGACGAGCCGACCACGGCCCTCGACGTGACCGTCCAGGCGCAGATCCTGGAGAAGCTCCTGGAGGTCAAGGACGCGGTCAACGCCGCGATCGTGCTCATCACGCACGACCTGGGCGTCATCGCGGGCATGGCCCACCGGGTGCTGGTCATGTACGCCGGGCGCCCGGTCGAGGTCGGCGACACCGACCCGGTGTTCGAAGAGCCCCGCATGCCGTACACGGCCGGTCTGCTCGGCTCGATCCCGTCCCTGGAGAACTCCGGCAGCCGGCTCCGCCCGATCAAGGGCACTCCCCCGTCACTGATCAACCTGCCGACCGGCTGTCCCTTCTCGCCGCGCTGCCCGCTGGCCGACGACAAGTGCAGGACGGTCGAGCCGGAGCTGGCCGAGACCGACAGCGGCGGGCACTTCGCGGCCTGCCACCACTGGGACCGGCTGGCCGCGGTCGAGGACCCGACCGTGTTCTTCCGCACCGAGAGCGAGACTCTGGCATGAGTGTGAAGACCGAGGAGACGCCCGCCCCGGAGCGCGAGCCCGCCGGCGGCGCCCACCTGCTCGAGGTCAACGACCTGGTGATGAACTTCCCCGTCCGGGGCGGCGGTTTCCTGCGCCGGGTGGTGGCCCAGGTCCAGGCCGTCAGCGGGGTCTCCATGCACGTGGACGAGGGCGAGACCCTCGGCGTGGTGGGTGAGTCGGGCTGCGGCAAGTCGACGACCGGCCGGGCGATCCTGCAGCTGCACAAGCCCACCTCGGGCTCGGTGCGCTTCCAGGGCCAGGAGCTCACGACGCTGTCGTCCAAGCAGCTGCAGCCCGTACGGCGCGACATGCAGATCGTCTTCCAGGACCCCTACGCCTCGCTCAACCCGAAGATGCCGGTCAACGACATCATCGCCGAGCCTCTGAAGGTCCACGAGCGCTGGAAGGACGGCGGGCCGGAGCGGGTGGCCGAGCTGCTGCAGTTGGTCGGCCTCAGCCCCGAGCACGGCAACCGCTACCCGCACGAGTTCTCCGGCGGCCAGCGCCAGCGGGTCGGCATCGCCAGGGCGCTGGCCCTGGAGCCGAAGCTGCTGGTGCTCGACGAGCCGGTCTCCGCGCTGGACGTGTCGGTCCAGGCGGGCGTGGTGAACCTGCTGGAGGACCTGCAGGAGTCACTGGGACTGGCCTACATCTTCATCGCGCACGACCTGTCGGTGGTCCGCCACATCTCCGACCGGGTCGCGGTGATGTATCTGGGCAAGGTCATCGAGACCGGCCCCCGGGACGACCTCTACGACCGCCCCGCCCACCCCTACACCCAGGCGCTCCTGTCGGCCGCCCCCATGGCCAACCCGAAGGAGGAGCGCGCCAGGGAGCGCGTCATCCTCACCGGAGACGTGCCGAGCCCCCTGGACCCGCCGAGCGGCTGCCGCTTCCGCACCCGCTGCTGGAAGGCCCAGGACATCTGCGCCACCGAGGAGCCTCCGCTCGTCGACCGCGGCAACGGCCACCCCGTGGCCTGCCACTTCGCCGAGGTCACCGCGCGCTGACCGGACGGAGCGGGCCGTGCGGGATCCCCTCCCGTACGGCCCGCGGCGTCCGCGGCCCGTACTCGACCTGCCGGCCCGTACCTGACGCCAGGTGACAGGTACGGGCGCGACGATGGGAGCATCACCCCGACACCGAGGAGCGCCCCCATGCCCCGTGCCACCGGCACCTTCACCATCGACAGCTGGGACGCGCGCCCCTACGACGAGGCCGAGGGCGCCGCGCTCTCCCACGTCCACGTGACCAAGACCTTCGGCGGCGATCTGGTGGGCACCAGCACCACCGACATCATCACCGCGATGGCCCAGGTCGAGGACTCGGCGGCCTATGTCGGTTTCGAGCGTTTCACCGGCACCGTGCACGGCCGCAAGGGCACCTTCGTGCTCCACCACACCGCCACCAGCCACGCCGGGGAGTCATCCCTGAGCTGGACGGTTCTCCCCGATTCGGGCACCGGCGAGCTCCTCGGCATCAGCGGTGGGGGCCAGATCGTCAACGACGACGGCGCCCACTCCTTCCACCTCGACTACGGGCTCGGCTGAGCCCTGGGCGGCCACGTCCGAGGGCTCCGAGGCGTGTCAGCGCCGGCCGGCGGCCGGGGTGGCGGAGCAGGTGGTGTCCTCGGCGGGCAGGGCGCCGTCGACCAGGTAGCGGTTGACGACGCTGTCGACGCAGGCGTTCCGGGGGGCGAAGAGTCCCCCGTACACGGTGTGGCGGAAGGCGCCGCGCAGGGTGACCAGGCGGGAGCCCGTCAGGGCCCGGTGCGCGGCCTGCTGGCCGGGGTAGGTGGCCGCCGGGTCGCCGTCGGCGCCCACCATCAGCACCGGAACGTCGTTACGGACCCGGGTGGGAGGTTCGGCGGGGGCGACCGGCCAGAACGAGCAAGGGGTGAGGTTGCGGGTCAACGGGCCGAACAGCGGCTCGTCGGCACGGTGGACCTGGATGTCGCGGTAGTAGGTGTCAGGGTCGCGGGACGCCGCCCGGTCCGCGCAGGAGATCGCGGTCTGGACGCCGGCGGAACCGTCCGCGTCCGGGGAGGACAGGCCGGTCAGGACCTGTTCCAGGACCGGGGTGGGGGTGACCTTGATGCCGCGGGCGGCCTCGCTCAGGACACGGACGTCAGCGGCGAAGCTCCCGTACGCCTCGTCGCTGTCCCCGGCGGTGACGTTCCACAGGAGCTGGGGCAGCACACGACTGTCGACCCGGTGGTCGCCGACCCGCAGCGGGCCGCGGGTGACAGCCTGACCGATCCGGTCCACGGTGGCCAGGACCTGGGCGGTGGTGGCGCCCAGGCGGTAGCGGCCGTGGTGGCGGGCCGCCCAGGCCGCCCAGTTCTCCAGGACCGCGGTCACGGCCGGCCCCGTCGTGCTTGTCAGGTCGGGACCGAACAGATCGGGGTTCAGGGCGCTGTCGAGCACCACCCGGTCGGCGCGGCGGGGGAACAGCTGCAGGTAGACCTCGCCCAGGTAGGTGCCGTACGACGAGCCGAGATAGGACAGTTTCGACTCGCCGAGGGCGGCCCGGATCACGTCCATGTCCCGGGCGGTGTTGCGGGTGGAGGCGTGGGGCAGCACATCCCGGTGAACGGCGCAGCGGGACGCCAGGTCCTTGGCCAGGGCCGCGCTCCGGTCGAAGGTGCGCCGGTCCGGTCCGGCGGAGCCGATGCTGACGGTGGGCCATCCGCAGTTCAGGGGGGTGCTGCGCCCGACGAAGCGGGGATCCATCCCGATCAGGTCGTAGCGGGCCGCGACCGCGGGCCCGGCCTGCTTGACCTGGAGGGTGAGATACATCGCGGGGACGCCGGGGCCGCCGGGGTTGTAGAACAGGGATCCCCGCCGGCGCCCGGGGTCGGTGGCTCTCAGCCGGGACATCGCGACCTTGATGGTCCGCCCGCCCGGGTCGCTGTAGTCCAGCGGCACGGTGACCTCGGCGCACTGCGCCTTCGCGTCGTCCAGCTCCTTGCCGACGGTGTCGTCCGGGCCGCTCCGGCAGCGGTGCCAGGCGATCTCCTGCTGCTGGAAGCGGGCCAGCCCGGCATCCGGGGCACGGCCGCCGGCGTCTGCCCGGGCCGCTCCGGCGGCCGGCGGCACACCGATCACGGTGCCCGTCAGCGCCGCCACCGCGGCCCCGGCCACGGCCGTCCTTCGTCCACGCATCGGATTCTCCTCCTGCACACTGTCTGCGCACTGTCTCGGGCACGACCGGCCACGGCGCGCGCGGGCGGCTCCCCGCGCCCTGAACGGCCCGGGGGGATCACGGGTCGTGCCATCACGGGGTACGAAGTTAAGCCGCGCGGCCGGCCCGGCGCGTCAGCCCCCGGTCGGGTTTCCCGAGCCTGCGCGCGACCTCCGCGCCGCCCCGTGGGGCTGCCGACGATCCCGCCTCTGACCAGCGATTCCTCCGGAGCGGGGCCGCGCCGGGCGCCTCGTCCGGGAGATCCGTGTACGACTCCAGGCTGACGCGGGCCGGCCGATCCGACCGGTCCGGGGACCTCCGGTGCGAGGTCCGCGGACCTCCCGCGCGGGAGGGGACCCATGCTCCGCCGGGCGGTGCGGGCCGGCCGCTCCGGGGCCTTCCACCCCACCCGGAACGCCGGGCGCGCGCTTGTCGTCCTCCGGCGGGAGCCCACTATGGTGGCGCCATGGACCAGGCCCGCCGTCCCCTGCCCGTACGCGGCGGCGGCCCGGGCCGCGAGGATACGGAAACGACAGGACGTGTGATGACCGGTGGGGCGGTGGCCGTGACGGAGGCGGCGCGGCCGGTACGGTCCCTGCTGCGGGCAGGCGCCCGGCTCCCGCCCGTGGCGTTCGACGCGGTGCTGGCGCTCGGGCTCTTCTCCGTGACCGCCGGCCTCAACAGCAAGGTCTACCAGGAGCCCCCGGGGACCCTGATCCTCCAGGCGGCCCTGTCGCTGCCCCTGGTGTGGCGGCGGCGCGCGCCCCTGACGGTGTTCTGCGCGGTGGCCGCCGTGGCGTCTGTCCAGTGGCTCATCGGCACCCAGCTGCTGACCGACGTGGCGCTGCTGGTCGCCCTGTACACGGTGGCCGCGCGCTCCGCCTGGCGCCACACGCTCATGGCCGGAGCCGTCCTCGGAACCGGCATCCTGCTGGCCTCCGCGCGCTGGGCGGCACCCGACGGCGCGTTCCTCAACTCGGCCGTCTTCCTGACCGCCGTGGCCGTCGCCGCCGCCGTCACGGGTGTGAACACACGGATCCGGCGTGCCTACCTCGCGTCCCTGGAGGACCGCGCGGTCCGCCTGGAGCGCGAACGCGACCAGCGGGCCAGGCTCGCGGTGGCGGACGAACGGGCCCGCATCGCCCGTGAGATGCACGACGTCGTCACCCACAACCTGTCGGTCATGGTGGCGCTGGCCGACGGCGCGGTCTTCGCGCAGCACGGTTCACCCGACCAGGCGACCGCCGCCATGCGCCAGATCTCCGGCACCGGGCGGCAGGCTCTCACCGACATGCGGCGCTCCCTGGGCGTCCTGCGGGCCGACGAACCGGACGCGCTGCGCCATCCGATGCCCGGCATCGCGCAACTGGAATCCCTCGCCGAGCAGACGCGCGCGGCCGGGCTGCCGGTCCGCCTCGACGTGGAAGGCGATCCCGCCTCCGTCCCCGCCGCCGCCCAGCTCACCGTCTACCGCCTGGTCCAGGAATCCTTGACCAACTCCCTCAAGCACACGCCGTCCGGCACCCGCGCCGGGGTCCGGGTGCGCTGCGCGCCCCGGACCGTCACCGTCGAGGTCACCGACGACGGCCGCACTACGCGAGCCGTCGGTCCACCGTCCGGGCAGGGCATCCCCGGCATGCGCGAGCGCGCGGCCGCCTACGGCGGGACCCTGGAGGCCGGCCCGCTCCCGGGCGGCGGCTGGCGGGTCTCGGCACGCCTCGACCTCGACATGCCCGGCGCCGGCACGGCCGGGGAGGGCGCCGCGTGACGATCCGCGTCCTGCTCGTCGACGACGAGCCGCTGCTCCGCATGGCGTTCACCATGGTCCTGCGGGCCCAGCCGGACATGGAGCCGGTCGGTGAGGCCGGGGACGGCGCCGAAGCCGTACGCCTCGCGCAGCGCCTGCGGCCCGATGTCGTCCTGATGGACGTGCGCATGCCCGGTGTCGACGGGATCGAGGCGACCCGCCGGATCACCCGGAACGGCCGGCAGACCCGGGTCCTCATCCTCACCACCTTCGACCTCGACGAATACGCCTTCGCCGGGCTCAAGGCCGGCGCGTCCGGTTTCCTCCTCAAAAACGCCCTGCCCGAGGAGCTGCTCGCGGCGATCCGGAGCGTCGCCGCGGGCGACGCCGTGGTCTCCCCGCGGATCACCCGCCGCCTGCTGGAGAACTTCGCCCACCAGCTCCCCACCGGCGGCGCCCCGGCGAGCGACGAGCGGCTGCGACGGCTCACCCCCCGCGAGCGGGAGGTGCTCGTCGAGGTGGCCCGCGGCCTGTCCAACACCGAGATCGCCGCCGGACTGCACCTCGCGGAGGCCACGGTGAAGACGCATCTGGGCCGGATCCTGCTGAAGCTGGAGCTGCGCGACCGGGTGCAGGCCGTGGTCTTCGCCTACGAGAACCGGCTCATACGCCCGGCGTGAGGAGACACTCAGGCGAGGGTGGCCCGCCCTGTTCAGGCGAGAACGGGACACGCCCGACCGGAGATCATTCCTTCGCCGGCGCCTCGACGCTCCACAGGCGCCCGTCGGGGTCGCGCAGCGTCAGCCGCTCGGTCCCGTAGTGGGTTTCCTCGAACGGCGTGACCACGTCGAGGGACGGGTCGGCCGGGAACGCCTCGGCGTCCGCGACCCGCAGCACGACCTGGGTGTCGGGCCGCTGTCCCTCGGGGACTTCGGCGAGGAGCAGGTAGGGGCCGTCACCGCGCCGGAACAGGCCCGAACCGTGGTCGGTCGCGAACTCCACGTCGAAGCCCAGTGCCTGCAGGAACTTGGCGCTCTTCCCCCAGTTGTGGGTCTCCAGATAGACGCCTTCGATGCCCTCGGTAGCCATGTCATGTCTCCTTTTCTCCTGGGGGCGGCCCGTCCTCATGGGCCGACAGATAGGTGCGCAACGCCTCGGCCACGAGGGCCGAGAGCGACATCTCGGCCTCGATGGCGTGGTGCTTCACCTGCCTGATGAGAGTCAGCGGCAGGTAGACGTTGAACTGCTTTACCTCCTCGGCGGCCATGGCCATAATGCTAGCATCCTAGGAACAAAGGATCCTAGGGACGAGGCCCCTCGTCTCCGTTCCCAGCGCGACGAGCCGCGCAGCAAGGAGGATCTGGACCATGGCACGCAAGTGGTGGACGCTGGTGGTGGCGTGCGCCGCGACGTTCATGCTGCTGCTCGACATCACGATCGTCGTCGTCGCGCTCCCGGACATGCAGCACGCGTTGGACGCGAGCTTCGGCGACCTGCAGTGGGTGACCGACGCCTACGCGCTGACCCTCGCGGCGCTCCTGCTCACCTCGGGGTCCCTCGCCGACCGGTTCGGCAGGCGGCTGCTGTTCCTCATCGGCCTGACGGTCTTCACGGCCGGCTCGCTGCTGTGCGGCGTCGCGCAGGACCCGCTGACACTGATCGCCTCCCGGGCGGTCCAGGGGATCGGCGGCGCGGTCATGTTCGCCACGTCGCTGGCGCTGATCGCCACCACGTTCCAGGGCCGCGAACGCGGCATCGCCTTCGGCGTGTGGGGCGCCGTGGCCGGCGTGGCCACCGCCCTCGGCCCGATCCTCGGGGGCGCGATCACGACCTGGATCAGCTGGCGCGGCATCTTCCTGGTCAATCTGCCGATAGGCGTCGCCGCGATCGCCGTCGCCGTGCGCCGGGTGGAGGAGTCGCGCTCGCCGTACGTTTCCCGGGTCGACTGGCCGGGGGTCAGCACGCTGACCGCCGGGCTCTTCAGCCTCGTGTACGCGCTGATCAGGGCGGGCGAGACGGCGTGGAGCGACCGCGGGGTCGTGATCTGCTCCGTCCTGGCGGCGGTGTTCCTGACAGCGTTCCTCGTGGTCGAGGCGAAGGCGTCCGAGCCGATGTTCGACCTGTCGCTGCTGCGGACCCCGACGTTCCTCGGCGGTTCGATCGCCGCGTTCGCCATGAACGCCTCGCTGTTCGCGATGTTCCTGTACCTCGTGCTGTACCTCCAGAACGCCCTCGGCTACAGCCCCCTGGGCGCCGGCGCCCGGCTGCTCGTCGTCTCGGCCTGCTCGACCGTCGCCGCGACGGTGGCGGGCCGGCTGTCGAGCCACGTCCCGGTCAAGTGGCTCATCGGTCCGGGCCTCATCCTGGTGGGCGCCGGCCTGTTGCTGATGACGGGACTGGACGCCGGATCGGAGTGGACGCACCTCGTCCCCGGATTCGTCGTCGCAGGCATCGGCAGCGGCATGGTCAACCCGCCGCTGGCCTCGACCGCGGTGGGCGTCGTACCGGCCCACCGCTCCGGCATGGCCTCCGGTGTGAACCAGACCTTCCGGCAGGTCGGCATCGCCGTCGGCATCGCCCTGTACGGCTCGATGTTCTCGTCGTCGCTGTATTCCGACCTGAAGGAGCGGCTCGGCTCCACTCCGGAGCTGCGCGGCTACGCCGACCGGCTCGCGGACGCTGTACATCGCGGCGATCCCGGCCAGGTGATCGGCTCCGCGGCACCGCAAGACCGCGGCCGGCTCTGGGAAGCGGCAGGGGCGGGCTTCGCGTCGTCTCTCAACGACCTGCTGCTCGCCGGCGGCATGGTGGCCGTCGTCGGCGGCATCCTGGCTTTCGCGCTCATCCGCAGCAAGGACTTCGTACCGCCCGGAGGCGGCCGGGAGCAGCCGGAAGGCAACCCACCTGCGGCGCGGCCCTCATTGACCCATCCTGCCGACTCCGGGGCACGTGACTCTACTCGCGGGCATTAGCGCCGAGCGCCGAACCGGCAGGTCAGCCGCGTCCGGTAGGGGCCGTCTCCGCCGAGCCGGGCGGCCCACCGGATCCTCGGCGGTGTGGCCGAGGCCGAGGACGTGACGCAGGAGGGCTGGTTGCGCGCCGCCGCCGACTTGTCCGAGGCCCAGGTTTTGCAGGCCGAGGGCGACGCGCTCGCCGAGGGGATCGCCCCGGATAGGGTCCAGGCCGCCCTCGCGTTCGCGGTGGCGAAGGGCGAGGCGAGCAGGGACCAGGATGGAGATCAGGGCGAGGAAAAGGCAGACCGCCACGCTCACGGTGCTCCATGGCAGGAGAACAGAATCGGCGCCTGCCCATGGAGAATGCGATCATTGATCAACCAGAGAGTTCCCGTCTGGGTGGCGGCGGTGACGATCAGGCCGAGCGCCGTGGCGGTTGCCACCACCACGACCGCCTCCGCGCCCACCATCCGGAGCACCTGACGCCGGGTGCCGCCGGTCAACCGCAGGGTGGCGAAGTCACGCAACCGATCTCTCGTCGACATGATCATGGTGTTCGCGATCGCGATCAGTGCGTAGAGCAGCGCCGGACCGAGGACGGCGACCAGGATGAGAGTCTGCTGGCGGTCGCCGGCGGCCGCGCGGGGATCGGTCCAGTTCTCGATCGGGGTGACGGCGGTGTCCGCCGGGGCGTGCGCGGGAGAGGCCGATAGGTAGGCGCGAGCGGGCCGGGTGTGGCTGGACACCGCGGCGTAGGACAACAGGACCTCGGGCACGGTGAACGTCGGCTTGAAGGTGGCCGACAGCCGGAGCGTGACCGAGGTGCCGTCGGGCAGCCGGGTGCTCAGTTGCTGCCCGACCTCCCAGCCGAACGCGCGGGCCAGGTCACTGGACACCGCGACTGTACGGCCGCGCAGATCCGCCAGCGATCCTGTCACGGTGTCGAGATCCCAGACCATTTCGGGGTCGCCGTCGATGGCGAGCGCGGCGAGGGGGGTCGACGCGGAGCCCAGGCCTTCGATGCTCGCGGACACGACTGCCGTCGTCTGCGTATCGGGCAGATCGCGCAGCGCCCGCATGGCCGAGGCGGAAAGGGCAGGGGCGCCGGTGGGTTCGACGACGTACCGGGCGGTGGATGTCGTACGGCTCTGCGCGTCCCTGGCTGCGGCCAGGGCGAGTACGCCGCCCACAACGGATCCGCTCAGCCCGATGACCAAGAACACCGGGGTGGCGGTGGACACCGTACGGCGGACAGCGGTCAACGCGTTCTGCCTGGCCAGCAAGATGGCGGCACCGGGAACGGCCCGCAGCGGGAAAGTGAACAGCCGCACCAGCAGGGGTATCAGCAGCGGGGGGGGAGCAGGGTGATCCCGACGATGGCCAACAGGTCCAATTCCAGCGAGAGCGTCGCCATGGCCTCCGGCCCGCGCATCCCCGGATCGAGCAGCATGTAGTCGGGCATCGACAGGCGCAAGAAGACGGCGCCGACCGCGACGACCAGGAAGAGCACGAACCACAGCCACCGGCCGCCGGTCATGACCTTGCGGTCCACCACGGCGTCGCCGAGCGCTTCGGCGGGCCGTACCCCGCTCGCACGGCGAGAGGCGGCGAAGGATCCGACCACGGCGACCGCCACCCCCAGCAGAGCGGCGAGGAGCAGCGGCGCCGGGGAGGTGGAGGGAGCGAAGCCCGCGGGCGCCAGGCCCTGGGCCATCAGCCACGTGGCCATGGCGGAGGCCATGATCAGGCCCAGGAGGCAACCCGCGACCGCGGCGAGCAGTCCGATGACCAGTGACTCGGCGAGGATGAGGAACCGGACCTGCCGGAGAGTGGCTCCGATGGCGCG
Source organism: Streptosporangium sp. NPDC048886 (assembly GCF_055586905.1). Lineage (NCBI taxonomy): Bacteria > Bacillati > Actinomycetota > Actinomycetes > Streptosporangiales > Streptosporangiaceae > Streptosporangium > Streptosporangium sp. NPDC048886. The sequence continues at coordinate 26,588 of NZ_JBVJHH010000009.1, read as the reverse complement.
CAGCAGCGCCATTTCGCGGCGACGCTGGGCGAGCGCGAAGGCGAAGGTTCCGGCCACCACAAAAATGGCGACGAATCCTCCCACGCCTGCCATGAACTGCAGAATCTTAGCCAGGGACGGCCCCTGCGGGTCGGTGTTGACCGGCACGTTGATCACGAGCGCCCCGACGGCGCCGATCAGGGCGACGCCTAGAGTGAGCGCGACGAAGGCCCCTCCGTGCGGTCCAGCCCCGCCGCGCACTGCAGCAGCGTGCTCTTTCCTGAACCCGATGGCCCCATGACGGCGGTGAAGGTGTCTTGGCGGAAGGTCACGCTCACCTCACGCAGTGCGGTCGCCTCAGTGGAGCCGTGTCCATATGTCCGGGCCACGCGGTCGAGTTGAACTGCTGGCAAATTATTGGGATGCACTTAACACGCATTTTCTAATGGCCGATTTTTGAATCCACCATTATGCAGCCCTTTCAACTTGATGATGATCCTGGGGACACCGAGGTCGGCCAGGACCTGATGCCCTGACCAGGAACCCTGAGTGCGGTTGTGCCCCGCCGCCGTTCCGCTGTCCATCCTGGACGGCATCCTCTCCAGCGAGTGGATCAGACCGTGAGTCGTCCACCGGCTGCGACCAGCCCGGAAGGCAGCACCATGGAGGGGGCCGGCCCACATAAGGTCGAAACCCACATTCAGTGGATCATGAACGGGTGTTGCCTCCAGCGAGGGGCAGTCGGGGATGTCGAGAGCGCTCCAGGGCACATGCACCGAACAAGGGACGGTCATCCGGTACATGGCCGTCGCCAGGCGTCGGCGACCTGCGGGTTCACCGGAACGGCCGCCGCGACCCGGGTGCGTCATCCGGTGCATCAGCAGCTCAGCGAGATCGAATGTGGGTTTTGGGCTTATGTGGGCCGCCCCACGACGATTACTACTGAGATCCCTGGGGATGCTGGCCGCGACGTCCCAGATGAGGCTGTCGAGGTCCTCATCGTCGTGGGGCGGTTGATCGCTCGGCTCAGTGCTGGATCACGGCCTTCGCTGCCACGATGATCAGCCCGAGGAGGAGGTTGACGACACCGGTGGTTGCGACCACCCGGCGAGGGGCGCCGGCTCTGACGATGGCTGCGGTGGCCCAGCCGACCTGTTCGACGAGGGCGACGGCGAGCCCCAGCCACGCGGTGCCGCCGGATCCGAGCCCCAGGAAAGGACTCACTGCCACGGCAGCGGCCGGTGGGAGTGCGGCCTCAGCGATCGGCCACTCGTGGCCGGCCGCATGGCGGATCTGCTTCCAGGACAACTCATGATGGGCCAGCCGTTCGCCGACGAGGAGGGCGTAGACGTGAGTGGCCCAGAAAACCAGTCCGGTGACGAGCAACATGATCACGAGCTGCAGGCGTGGAAATGGGCCCAGCGTTCCTGCTGTGGCGATGACTGAGGCGGCGAGGAGCGCGCCGTAGATCGCGCCCACGTAGTTCCTTGATGGAGCAGGCGATTGGGCGCTGCGGCGTCTCATCCCCTCAGCATGTCACCACGCCCGGCTGGATCACTCTGCGGCCGAGCAGTACCGCCGCGTCGACCGCGACCTCTCCGGCAGCGGTAAACGGCAGTTGGCGCACCGGCGTTCGACCCGGCGCGGGGTGCGGCGGCGCATCTTCCCAGTGTCGCCCTTGCGGTTCGTCGGCCGATCGATTCTCGGCCGCAGGCCGTTGTCGGCCCGGGTCGGCCGGGGGCGGTCCGGGCGGCGGCTTCGATCTCACACAATGCGAATTCCTTGTCGTCGGTGACGAGTCACTCACCACCACGCTACCTTGCAGTGAGTATCCGTCACACTACTTTCAGTATGCAACGATTGATCCAAAGGCGCGGGCACCGGCTTCCGCCTGAAGCGCGCGGATGGCCCTGGCAAAGGCCGGGGCGGAGCGAAGGTGAGGTGGCGGGTGCATCTGACCCCGCATGAACAGGAACGTCTGATGATTCATGTGGCCGCGGACGTGGCCCGCAAGCGGAAGGAACGGGGGGTTGCGCTCAACTACCCGGAGGCGGTCGCGATCCTGACCGCCTACGTCCTCGAAGGGGCCCGGGACGGCGCATCGGTGGAGAAGCTCATGGCGATGCCGCAGCCGCCGGACCCGCCCGTGCTTACCCGTGAAGATCTGATGGAGGGCGTCGCAGAAATGATCAGCGACCTCCAGATCGAGGCCACCTTCCCCGATGGCACCAAGATGGTCACCCTGCGCCACCCCATCCCGCAGGCGACCAAGCAGGGCACGCGGCTCCATCCCGGGAAGATCGACCACCCTCGCGACGCCGACCCGGTGGCCTTCAACGTGGGCCGCGAGGTCACGACTGTGACGGTCACCAACACCGACGACCGTCCCGTCCAGGTCGGCTCCCACTATCACTTCTACGAGGCCAACGCCCTGCTCGGCATCGAGCCCGGCCGCGACGCCGCCTACGGCAGACGGCTGAACATCCCCGCCGGCAGCTCGGTGCGTTTCGAACCCAACTGCCCGCTGGAGGTCGAGCTGGTGCCCATCGAGGGCAAGCGCATCGTCGAAGGCCTGAACGGCAAGGTCGGAGGCGAACTGCATGCTTAAGTCCCCGGCGCCTGAGCCTGCGCCGTCGGCGCCCCAGCCTCCGGCTCATGAACGGCATCAGCCGCTCACCCGCGAGCAGTACGCTGACCGGTTCGGCCCGACGGCCGGGGATCGCATCCGCCTGGCCGACACCGACCTGCGAATCGAGATCACCGAGGACTGGTGCGGCGGCCCAGGCCGCAGCGGAAACGAGGTCATCTTCGGCGGCGGCAAGGTGATCCGGGAGTCGATGGGCCAGTCCTGCGCACCGCGCGACTCCATCAGGTTCGGCGCACCCGAGCCGCCCGACACGGTCATCACCGGCGCGGTCATCCTGGACCACTGGGGTGTGGTCAAGGCCGACGTCGCCATCCGCGACGGCCGGGTCGTCGCGCTCGGCAAGGCCTACAACGACGAGACCATGGACCGGCTGCACGACGGGCACGCCACGGCCACCGACTTCGTGATCGGCCCGGAGACGGAGGTCGTTTCGGGCAACGGCAAGATCCTCACCGCGGGCGGCGTGGACACCCACGTGCACTTCATCTGCCCCGAGCAGATTCACGAGGCGCTCGCCTCCGGCGTCACCACGCTCATCGGCGGCGGCACCGGTCCGGCCGAGGGCAGTACCGCCACCACCGTCACGCCCGGCTCATGGCACATCGCCCGGCTGTTTGAGGCGCTGGACGCCTTCCCGGTCAACATCGGGCTGCTCGGCAAGGGCAACACGATGTCGGTCGAGTCGCTGTTCAACCAGGTGGAGGCAGGCATCGTCGGCTTCAAGATTCACGAGGACTGGGGCGCCACCCCCGCCGTCCTGCGCCGGTGCCTGCAGGTGTGCCAGGCGACCGGTGTCCAGCTCGCCCTGCACGCCGACTCCCTGAATGAGGCCGGCACCGTCGAGGACACCATCGCGGCCATCGGCGACCACCCGATCCACGTCTTCCACGTCGAGGGGGCGGGCGGCGGCCACGCCCCGGACATGATCAAAATGGCGGGCCTGCCGAACGTGTTACCCGCCTCCACCAACCCCACCCGGCCCTACACCGTCAACACGGTCCCCGAGCACATCGACATGGTGATGATCTGCCATCACCTCAACCCGCTGGTGCCGGAGGACCAGGCCTTCGCCGATTCGCGGGTCCGGCCCGCCACAATGGCCGCCGAGGACGTCCTTCACGACCTCGGCGCCATCTCCATCATGTCGTCCGACGCCCAGGCGATGGGCCGCATCGGCGAGGTGATCACGCGGACGTGGCAGACCGCGCACGTGATGAAACAGCGGCGCGGCCCCCTGGAAGGCGACCAGGACGGCGCCGACGGCGCCGACAACCACCGGGCCCGCCGCTACGTCGCGAAATACACCATCAACCCGGCCATCGCGCACGGCATCGACCACGAGGTCGGCTCGGTCGAGGTGGGCCGGCTGGCCGACCTGGTGCTGTGGGAGCCGAAGTTCTTCGGCGTCAAACCGCACCGGGTGATCAAGGGTGGCCAGATCGCCTACGCCCAAGTCGGCGACGCCAACGCCTCCATCACCACCCCGCAGCCGATCCTGCCCCGCCCGATGTGGGGGGCCACCGGCCGCGCCCCTGCCGCCAACTCGGTCAACTTCGTCACCGCGCAGGCGATCGAGGCCGGCCTGCCTGAGCAGGTGAAGGTGAGCAAGCAGTTCACGCCCATCCGCGACACCCGCAAGGTCTTCAAGAAGGACATGCGTCACAACGACGCCACCCCCCGCATCGAGGTCGATCCCAACACCTACCAGGTGGTGGTCGACGACGAGATCATCGACCACCAGCACGCCACCGAGCTGCCGATGGCGCAGCGGTACTTCCTGTTCTGATCACTGCACCGACAAGGCCACACCGCCGACGACCCCACCACAGGAAAGGCCAGCCCGATGAGCCGTGCCGCGCTGCTTGTCCTGGCCGACGGCCGTTTCCCCGCCGGCGGGCACGCCCACTCCGGCGGCGCCGAGGCGGCCGTCACGGCGGGGCGCGTGCATGACGTGGCAAGCCTGCGGGAGTTCTGCCGTGGCCGACTGCACACCAGCGGCCTGGTCGCGGCGGGTCTGGCCGCGGCGGCCGCCGCCGGCTACGACCCGCTCCTGCTGGAGGAGGCCGCCGACGCCCGCACCCCGGCCCCGGCCCTGCGGCAGGCCGCGCGCAGGCTCGGTCGGCAGCTGCTGCGGACCGCCCGCGCCACCTGGCCCTCAGCCGAACTCGACGCCCTGGCCGCGACCCGGCCTCACGGCGCGCACCAGAGCGTCGTCCTCGGCCTGGCCTCCCGCTCCGCAGGACTGACCCCGCTGGACGCCGCCTACGCGGCGGCCTACGAGAGCGTCAGCGGCCCGGCCACCGCCACCGTCCGCCTGCTCAGCCTGGACCCCTTCGACGCCACCGCCATCCTGGCCCGCCTAGCCACCGACCTCGACCACGTCGCCGAGCAGGCCGCCGACGCCGCGGAACGCGTCCGCACCGAAGGCGTCGCGGCGTTGCCCGCCGTCTCGGCGCCGCTGCTCGACATCGCCGCCGAACAGCACGCCGCCCGCCCAATGCGCCTGTTCGCCTCCTGACCCAACATCTGTCCTTTATCCACGGGAGCGCCATGCATCTCCACCACAGCCACGACGTGCCCGAGGGCCACTCTCACGGCCCCGGTGCTTCCCGCTCCCCGCGCCCTGACGGCCGCCGCCGCGCCCTACGCATCGGATTGGGCGGGCCGGTCGGCACCGGCAAGACCGCCACCGTCGCCGCCCTGTGCCGCGCGCTGCGCGATGAGCTGTCCATCGCCGTGGTCACCAACGACATCTACACCCGCGAGGACGCCGAGTTCCTGCTCCGTCAGGCCGTGCTGCCCGCCGAGCGCATCAGGGCGGTCGAGACCGGCGCCTGCCCGCACACCGCCATCCGCGACGACATCTCCGCCAACCTCGAAGCCGTCGAAGACCTGGAGGACCAGCTCGGCCCGCTGGATGTGATCCTCATCGAGTCAGGCGGCGACAACCTCACGGCGACCTTCTCCAAAGGCCTGGTCGACGCCCAGATCTTCGTCATCGACGTCGCCGGCGGCGACGATATCCCCCGCAAGGGCGGCCCCGGCGTCACCACCTCCGACCTGCTCGTCATCAACAAGACCGACCTCGCCCCGCACGTCGGAGCCGACCTGGAAGCCATGGCCCGCGATGCCAAGGCCCAGCGCGGCGACCTGCCCGTCGCCTTCACCGCCCTGAAAACCGAAGGCGGCGTCACGCCCGTGTCGGACTGGCTCCGCGAGCGCCTGGCCGCCTGGACCTCAGCGCCCGCATGACCCTCGCCCCCCAGGCCACATCGGCCGAGCTCGCCACCCCGGGCGTGCACGCCACCGCCCGCATCAAAGCGACCTGTGCGGGACAGGCCACCGCGCTTCCCGTCCTGCACGGATCTGGCCCCTTTGACCTGCGCCGCACCCGCCCGCACGGCAACCAGGCGCGGGTGTGCATCATCGGCGCGATGAACGCCCCCCTCGGCGGCGACCGGCTGCGCATCGAGGCCACCGCCGAACCCGGCGCCCACCTGCACATCACCACCGCCGCCGCCACCATCGCCCTGCGCGGCCCCACCCCCGAACACGCCACCTACGACGTGCACCTGAGTGTGGCGGACCAGGCGAGCCTGCACTGGCTGCCCCAGCCGCTGATCTCCGCCGCCGGCAGCAACCTCCGCCAGTCCTGCACCGTCGAGTTGGCCCCCACCGCGCGCCTCGTCCTGCGCGAAGAACAGGTCCTCGGCCGCACAGACGAAGTGCCGGGCCGGCTGGTCACCCGCCTCACCGTCCGCCGCGATGGGCACCTCCTGCTGGACCAGGAGACCGTCTACGGGGCGGGCGCACCCGGCTGGGACGGCCCGGCCGTCTTGGCCGGCCACCGTGCCATCGGCCAACTCCTCATCGTCGACCCGGCCTTCGACGAAGACCCGCCCCCTGTGCGGCTGCTCGGCCACGACTCGGCGCATGGGCACGCCGTGCTGACCCCGCTCGCCGGCCCCGCCATCCTGGTCACCGCCCTCGGCCCGGACACCCTGCACCTGCGCCGCCTCCTCGACACGGCCTATCCCCTCGCCTCGTCCCCCGCCTCCGCCCGTGCTCGGGTCCCGGTAGTAATCGCCGAGAATCCAACGGATCTCACCGACCAGCGTTGACGTGAGGCATCCGGGCAAGGTCAACGGCACCCTCGGTCCAGCCCGCCGCACCCGCTGACCGGTACACCAGTCCTGCGACGCCCTTACATCAGGGCAGGTCGGAGGTGTATCCGTTGGGTTTTCCGCGATTGCTGCCGGGGCCCGTGTCCCGAAACGGACATGAGGATTCCCGCTCCGCAGTCGCCGTGTTTCACTCAAGTCCTACATTTCAGTGGAAGATCGGATATCGCATGGCGCGAGCGGGCACCGGCCAGCGCCATGGCCGATCAGCCGGATGCCAATGCCTGGGCAGCGCCCGAGCCACGAAGCGGCGCCAAAGATCACGACACCCCAGGCGCGCTCGCGCCGGAACGCCTCGCCTGCGAGGCCCCCGGCATCCCTTTGAGGTCTGTGTATTCGGCTGAAACGTCGATGGCCCCGCCCGCGCGTGGCAGATCTGGCCGTCAGCGCGGACGGCAGCCGGCTGTATGTCGCCAACTACTTCGGCCACTCGGTGTCAGTGATCGACACCCCGGGCAAACGCCTCGGCCCCAACGTCATCACCGCCTTGCACGGCATCAGCCCATTGGGTCTGCCGGCCGGGCTGGCCTCCGTCGACCGCGCCTACACCGACCAGACCGCCGAGTACTCCGCCCACCCCGCCCGCGCGCTGGGCTACCGGCTCGCGCTGGACTACAGAACCGACCAGCGCGGCGTCCAGGGCAGCCTGCACGGCGCCCTGCTCATCGACGGCAATCTGGCCTGCCCGCTGATGCCCGCGCCGCTGGCCCAGGCCACCACCGGGCCGGACGACCGCGCGATCCGCTCCCCCACCGACCAGTTGACCGCGCTGATCGCCGCTCGCGAGCCCTACTACCTCAAGCTCAAGCAAGGTCCCGACCAGCGCGTGGCGATCCGGCTGCAGTGCCTGGCCGTCGGCGCGTCCGCAGCCGTGACCTGCCCGCGCTTCAACCGGCTGCACCCCACCCCCATCACCGGCCTAGCCGCAGTGGAGTTGACCGATCCCCGCAAGCGCGCCGCGCATCCCGCCGCCCGGCCCACCGTGCTCCTGCTCGCCGACGAGGCCCGCCGTCCGCCGGCGTCTGAGCAGCTGCCCCGCCTCCGCCGGCAGGCCAGCATCACCGTCCACTCCGGCGACCTGGAACATCTGGCCGAGTTCCGGCAGGACCCGCACTACCTCACCTCGGCCTGGCCGACCCTGAAAACCGGCTCGCCCACGGCCGCGTCGCACAGACCATCCTGGTCGTGCTCATGGTCTGCATCGCCAACCCGCACATCCTTGCTCCGTGGCGGCAGACCACCGACCGCGAGGTCACGCATGCCTCTCGGCCGGTTTGTGATGCGCTCGCAGTGGCCGCACACCGCTGGCGCCGCTTCTCAGCGGCCGCCGCACACGCTCGGAGGAGCCTACCGACGGCTACGCCATCCGGGGAAATGGCGAAATCCCGTCCGATCGGAGTGATCAGACGGGATCTCGTCAACGTGCTTCAGGCCATCTCGAGCACGGCCCGTTGTGGAGCTATGGGGATTCGAACCCCAGACCTCCTCCATGCCATGGAGGCGCGCTACCAGCTGCGCCATAGCCCCTCAGGTTTCGTGTCGCCGGTCTCTCGCCCCAGCGGCACCACGCCAGTGTATAGGACATCGGGGACCACTCAGAAACCGTCCGCGCGCGGCGGACGCGGCGCAACCGCCCGGTCTTTCGGGGAAGGCGGCGGCCCGGGGACCGACCCCCGGGAAGGCGGCGGCCCGGGGAGCGGGCCGGGACGCCGGGCGGCGGCCCGGCCCGGTCCCCGCCCGCCCGGGGCGGCGGGCGTCAGCCCAGCGACGTGGCCCGGCCGATCAGTCCGGCGAGCTCGGACACCGCGGCGTCCTCGGTGGAGGAGGCCAGCCGCGCGGCGTGCTCGGCGAGTTCCCCGGCCCCCACCCCGGCGGTCCACTCGCGGGTCCGGAGGTATTCGGCGAAGGCCGCCGCCACCACGTCCACCTGGAACCTCGGCGAGGTCCCACGCCAGACCGAGGGGGACAGCTCGGCCGAGTCCAGGGAGCGGCTGGTCTCGCCGGGGCCCCGGGTGTCGGGGTCCTGCCAGCGCACCGTGGCCATGGCCAGCTGGCCGGAGGCGCCGCTGCGCAGCCGTACCTCGTACAGGGCGGTCACCGAATGGCCCGGGCCGATCTCGCCGCCGTCCTTGGTGTCGTCGCGGAAGTCCTCAGCGGCGATCCGGCGGTTCTCGTAGCCGATCAGGTGGTAGGACTCCACGGTCGAGGGGTTGAACACGACCTGTGCCTTGGCGTCGCGGGCCCGGAGGTCGAGGTTGGTGGCGAGCTGCTCGACGAACACCTTGCGCGCGCCGTCGACCGAGCTGACGTAGACCGCCGCGCCGTCGCCGTTGTCGGCGAGCTGCTCCATCAGCTGGTCGCCGTAGTCACGGCCGACCCCGACGCAGAGCAGGGTGATCTGCCGGCCGGCGGACTCCTCCACCCGGTCGAGGATGCCCTGCCAGCTCGTGTCACCGGTGTTGGCCAGCCCGTCGGACAGCAGGATGACCCGGTTGGTGGCCACCGGCCGGAAGGTGCGGGCGGCTTCGGCGTAGCCGCTGGTCAGCCCCGCCTCCAGGTTCGTCGAATCCTGTACGGCGAGGCGCTCCACCGCCGCGTGCAGCTGCCCCGTCTCGGTCGCGGGCGTCATGGGGACGACGAGCTGCGCCTGGCCGCTGAAGGTCACGATGGAGACCTGGTCCCCCGGCCCGAGCTGGTCGACGAGCTTGTGCAGGGCCTCGCGGACCAGGTCGAGCCGGCCGGGCTCGCCCATCGAGCCGGACACGTCCACCACGAAGGTCAGGTTGGCCGGGCGCCGCGTCTCCGGGTCCGCCCCGCGGGTCTGCAGGCCGACCCGGACCAGCGCGGTGCCGTTCTCCGGCATCCGGGCGCCGTCCATGTGCACGGTGAAGCCGTCGCCGCCGGGCTCCCGGTAGTCCTGCCGGAAGGAGTTGACGAACTCCTCCGGGCGGATCCGGCCCGGTTCGGGCAGCCGGCCCTCCTGGAGGATCCGCCTGGCATAGCCGTAGGAGGCGGTGTCCACGTCGAGGGCGAAGGTGGAGATCTGGTCGGCGGTGGTGTCCCGTTCCTCGGCCGATGCGGCGTCCCGGTCCTGCGCCAGGGACGGCACGGCCGGTCCGGGGCCGCTGTTCGGTATGGTCGCGGGCTTGCCGCTGCTCTCCGATCCGCCGCAGGCGGCGGCGAGCAGCAGGGCGATCACGGCGAGGGCAATGGCGAACGTGCGCGGGTTCATGTCGCCTCCGTAGGATGCGTGTCATCCCCTACGACGACCCGCCCCGCCAGGGAGCCGGGCACTTCACCCAAGCGAGCGCAAACCGTGCCCGGCCCGTGATCAGGGCTTCCAGTGCGGGTCGCGGCCGCTGAGCGCCAGTGCCCGCTCCAACGGCGGGGCGTCCCGCGGCACGGCCGGCGGCTCGCGGAAGATCCCCGCCTGCCGGGCCTGCGGGGCCATCCGCTCGACGAAGGCGGCCACGGCCTCCGCGGTCTCCGCGTCCACCTCGTAGTCCTGCCCGGTGGCCCTGGCCAGGTCCCAGCCGTGGATCACCATGTCGCCCAGGCCCATCTGGTAGACGGTGGTCATGGGCATCCCCATCGTGGGGCTGGTCCCCTCGAAGGACTCCGGCCGCGACCAGGCGGCGACCATCCCCGCGGCGCGGCTGCCGAAGGAGGTGTGGTCGGCGTCCTCGGGCGGCGCCTGCTCCTTGCGCGCCAGCGCCTCGAACATCACCGCCACCCACGACATGTGCCCGACCAGGGCACGCACGTCGAATTCGGTGCACGGGGTGGGCAGGTCCAGCTGGTCCTCCCGGATCCCGCCGACGACGGCCGCGGTGCGGGTGACGGCGCGTGAAAGCAGTTCGTTCATGACGGCCATGGTCTCCCGCCGGCCCCCGGCCGTCTTGAAAAAACACGACATATGATCCCTGAGCATGCGCGTGCATCGTGGACCGGCTCCCGGACGCCCGGGAGCCGGGATCCCGGGCACGGCACCGCGCGCCGCCAGAGGCGCGGCCGGCACCGCCCCTCCCGGTCCCGTCGCGCCCCCCGCCGAACCTCTCCCGGTCCCGTCGTGACCCCTGCCGACGACACCCGGGGCATCCTCAACGCGGGCGCGGCCCGCTTCGGCTACGGGCGCCACGCCTGCCACCCCTCGCTCGCCCCCTTCGTCGAGCACCACTGGATCATCCGCTGGGACCTGGCGGAGCCGTACGAGCAGCGGGTCGTGTCGCATCCGTCGGTCAACCTCGTCTTCCAGGAGCGCGGCTCCCGGGTCGCCGGAGTGATCACGGGTGACTATCTGGAGACCCTGACCGGGACCGGCGTCGTGGTCGCCACCCGCTTCCGCCCCGGCGGCTTCCGCCCCTTCCTCGGCGCCCCGGTCTCCACGCTCACCGACCGCTTCCCACCCGTCTCGGAGGTCTTCGGCCCCGGGGCGGAGGCGACCGCGCCGGCCGTGCTCGCCGCCTCCGACGCCGGGGCCGTGGCGCTGCTGGACGCCTTCCTCCTGGCCCGGCTGCCGCCCCGCGATCCCGTCGCCGAACGGGTGGGCGCCATGGTCGCCGGGATCGTGGACAGCCCCGGGATCACCCGCGTCGACGACCTGGCCGCCCGGCACGGCCTGACCGTGCGGACCCTGCAGCGATTGTTCAACGACTACGTCGGCGTCTCCCCGAAGTGGGTGATCCGCCGCTACCGCATCCATGAGGCCGCCGAGCGCGCGAGCGCCGCCACCGACTGGTCCCGCCTGGCGGCCGAGCTCGGCTACAGCGACCAGGCTCATCTCACCCGTGACTTCACCTCGGTCGTCGGCATGTCCCCCACCGCCTACGCCCGCTCCGCCGTACCCGCCCGCCCCTCGGCGCGCCCCGCCGACGGCACCGCGCCCGCCGGGCGGACGGCCGGGCCGCCGGGCTGAGCCCGCGGCGGAGGAGGAGGTTCGGGAGACACCTTCCGGCCGGGCACCGCGACACACTACTTTAAGTGTCGATGCCATCACCTTTGGTGAAGCGCGCCAGTCGGCCCGAGAGAGAGTAGGCACGTTCATGCAGGCTTTCACGCTGCCCGACTTCTACATGCCTTACCCGGCCAGGCTCAACCCCCACCTGGAGCGCGCCCGCGAGCACAGCATGGCCTGGGCCCGGCGGATGGGCATGCTCGACGCCCCCAGACCCGGCGGCGGCGTCGTCTGGGACGAGGAGGCGCTGGCCAGGATGGACTACGCGCTCATGTGCGCCTACACCCACCCCGACTGCGACGGCCCCGCCCTGGACCTGATCACCGACTGGTACGTCTGGGTGTTCTTCTTCGACGACCACTTCCTGGAGGAGTTCAAGCACTCCCGCGACCTCCCGGGGGCGCAGGCCTATCTCGACCGCCTCGAGCTGTTCATGACCACAGAGGGCCAGACGCCGCCGGAGCCGGAGAACCCGGCCGAGGCGGGGCTGCGGGACCTGTGGGAGCGCACGGTCCCGGCGATGTCACACGGGTGGCGGCGGCGCTTCATCACCAGCACGCACAACCTGATGGTGGAGTCGATGTGGGAGCTGGACAACATCGACCGCGGCCGGATCGCCAACCCGATCGAATACGTGCAGATGCGGCGGAGGGTCGGCGGGGCCCCCTGGTCGGCGAACCTCGTCGAATACGCCGTCGGCGCGGAGATCCCCGACGCTCTCGCCGGGACGAGGCCGATGCGGGTCCTGTCGGACGCCTTCTCCGACGCGGTGCACCTGCGCAACGACCTGTTCTCCTACCAGCGCGAGGTCCAGGAGGAGGGCGAGAACTCCAACGCGGTGCTGGTCTTCGAGCGGTTCTTCGGCTGCTCGACGCAGGAGGCCGCCGAGCTGGTCAACGACCTGCTGACCTCCCGGCTGCAGCAGTTCGAGAACACGGCGCTGATCGAGGTCCCGGCCCTGCTGGCCGAGCACGCCGTGCCCCCGCACGAGCAGGGCGGGGTGGCCGCCTACGTCAAGGGCCTGCAGGACTGGCAGTCCGGCGGGCACGAGTGGCACGCCCGATCCAGCCGCTACATGAACGACGGCGCCGTCTCGGCCTCCCCCGGCGTGCTGGGGGGCCCGACCGGCCTGGGCACCTCCGCCGTCCGGCCGCTGCCCTCCCCCGCGGCGCTGGGCCTGCGGCGGAGGGTCCAGCAGCACTCCTACGTCCCGTTCCAGCCGGTGGGGCATCTGCCGCTGCCCGACCTCTACATGCCCTACCCGGTCCGCACCAGCCCCCATCTGGACGCCGCGCGGCGCTACGCGGTCGGCTGGGCGCGACGGATGGGCATGTTCGACCCGGCCCCGGGGACCGGGCACGGCGGGCTGTGGGACGAGCGGCGCTTCGCCGGCTTCGACTTCGCGCACTGCGCCGCGATGATCCACGCCGACGCGAGCCCCGAACAGCTCAACCTGTCGTCGGACTGGCTGGCCTGGGGGACCTACGGCGACGACTACTTCCCCGCGGTGTTCGGGACGCGCCGCGACCTCGTGGCCGCGAAGCTCTGCAACGACCGGCTGTCGGCGTTCATGCCGCTGGACGGCGAGCCCGTCCCGGAGCCGGCCGACCCGATCGAGCGGGGCCTGGCGGACCTGTGGCGGCGCACCGCGGGGCCGATGACGCCGGCCGCCCGGCGGCAGTTCCGCGGGGCGGTCGAGGCCATGACCTCCAGCTGGCTGTGGGAGCTGGCCAACCAGGCCCAGAACCGCGTCCCCGACCCGGTCGACTACATCGAGATGCGCCGCAGGACGTTCGGCTCGGACATGACGATGAGCCTGGCCCGGCTCGCGCACTCGGACGTGGTCCCGGCCGGCCTCTACGAGACCCGGACCATGCGCGAGCTGGACACCGCGGCCCAGGACTACGCCACCTTCACCAACGACCTGTTCTCCTACCAGAAGGAGATCGAGTTCGAGGGCGAGGCCCACAACCTCGTCCTGGTGGTGGAGAACTTCCTGAACGTGGACCGCTGGAAGGCCCGCGACATCGTGGCCGACCTGATGGCGGCGCGGATGCGGCAGTTCGAGCACATCGTCGCCAACGGCCTGCCCGCGCTGTTCGAGGATTTCAACCTCGACGGGCCGGTCCGCGCGCTCCTGACCCGCCACGCCGACGACCTCAAGGAGTGGATGTCGGGGATCCTGGAGTGGCACCGCAGGTGCGCGCGCTACACCGAGGCCGAGCTCCGGCGCAGCCGGGCCTCCGGCGCGCCGGCGGTCCTGTCCTTCCTGCCCACGGGGCTGGGCACCTCGGCGGTGCGGGCCGCGGCCCCGGCCGGGGCCGGCGGGTTCCACGGCCGGCCCGGAGGACCCGGCCAGATGTGACCGGACCCTCCCCGCTCGCATGAGAGCCGTGCCCGGCCGGGCTCTCATGCGAGCGGGCCCGCCGGCCCGGCCGCGCCATCCCCGCTCCTGTCTCAGCCGACGAGCTTGTGGCGCAGGACGCGGGCGGATCCGCCGGGAGCCGGCCTGGCCGCCCAGAGCGCGACGGCGATGTACAGCAGCTGCTCCGGGATCCGCACCCACAGGGGCGTCGCCTCGTCGCCGCCGAACGGCACGTCGGACACCGCGGCGTGGATGTTGGCCGGGAGCAGCAGCACGAACAGGAGCGCGAGGCAGATCCCGGCAGCCCGCCGGGTCGCGGTCAGGACGAGCCCCGCGGCGCCGAGCAGCTCCAGCACGCCGGTCACGTAGACCATGACATCGGGATACGGCACGAACGGCGGCACCATGCCCACCAGGTCGGCGTGGTTGGGCATGACCGTGACGCTCGCGGGGACGAAATGCGCGCTGGCGGTGATGACGAGCATGGCCGCCATCGCGTGTGCCGCGCCGACCTGCCAGGTGCCGAACCGGCCGACACCGAGCGCCCCCAGCAGGCGGAAGCCCAGCAGGGCGACAACGAGAACGATGATGATCATGGCTATCCCACCTTTGGATAGTGTGACTATCTAGAAGTTAGATAGTCACACTATCCAAAGCGTGGCCGATGGGCAAGGCCGGATGAACCTGAAGGGTCTCCGCGAGGGTCACGCCCCGGACGGGCAAGGGCGCCCTGCGCGCCCGCGCTCACCGGCCGCACCCGATGCCGGAACTCACTTCTGGGATGCCGCTTGACGTCCGGGAGCGCGCGCCGCGTCGCGGCGGAGCGGTCCGCCCCCCACAGGCGCCGGAGGGCGTGGGCCGTCGCGAGAAGGGCCGGGGCGCCCGAGCCGAGGATCGGAGCTCCGCCGGCCATCCCAGATCAAGATCAGGACCCTGGGCCGGCGGTCACCGTCGAGCAAGTCGTTCATCCGCTCAGGCGGTGCGCCCGCCGACGACATCGTTGATCACGACGTGGGCCCGCCCGCCGGCGTCCGGCCGCGGCCGGCCCGCCGCACCTCTGGGCGGTCTCCACGGCCGGCGCGCCCGCCCCGGCGGCGATCTCACGTGAGGGCCGGTTTCTCCCGGCCCCTCACCCCCTTACCGGTACCCCCTTACCGGCTTCTCCCCGTCCCTCATGTGAGCGTGCCCGCGAAGACGACGATCTCGTCGATCCAGCCCTCCGGCGTGACATGGACGGTGTCCATGCCGGAGAGCAGAGCCTCGCCGGTGGCGCTCTCGTAGCGCCAGCCGTAGCGGGCCCACTCGTCCGGCGCGTCCACCCGGGTGGTCCGGACCATATGGCAGGCCCCGGACGGATGGCGCTGGACCACCTCGCTGATGAAGTCCTCGACGGCCTCGCGCCCCACGCCGCGCCCCAAAGGCCCCCAGAAGACGACGTCGTCGGTGAGGGCACGGCCCAGCAGGGCGGCACGCCGCTCGGGATCGGAGGCGTTGGCGGCCTCGATGAAGGCGTCAACGGCCCTGGCGTGGAGTTCGTCGTTCATCGCACCGTCGTATCACGCCCGCCGGCCGGCGCGCACGGCCGCACCGCGGCGGGAGAACCGCCGGCCGGGGTTCCGACTCCCCGGTCACCCGCGCGGGCCGTCCCGCCGGCCCCGATCAACGACGGAACAGGACGTCGAGCTCGCTGAAGTCCAGTGAGCCGTCCAGTGCCGTGAGACCTCCCGTGCCGAGCAGTTCCGCGGCGGCCCTGCGGGCCGCGGTGTAGGCGGCCTGGGCCAGCCCGGTGCCCACGCTGATCCTGCGCACCCCGGCCTGCGCGAGCTCGGCGACACTCGGTCCGCCGCCGACGGCCATCGCGTTGACCGGCAGCGGCGACTCGGCACAGAGAGTCCTCAGCACGTCCAGATCGAGCAGGCCGGGAACGAAGATGCCGTCGGCTCCCGCCTTGGCGTACGCCTCCGTGCGCGCCAGCACCTCGCCCAGCCGGCCGTCGGACGCGCCGATCGCGAACAGGAAGACGTCGGTGCGCGCGTTGACGAACAGTTCCGGCAGGCCCGCCGCGGCGGCGGCGTCCCTGGCGGCGCGCAGCCTGGCGCCCTGCTCGGCGACGTCGAACAGCGGGCCGCCGACGGCCGTGGAGTCCTCCAGATTGACGCCCACCGCCCCGGCCTCGACCACCGCCCGCGCCGTCGCGGCGACATCGGCCGGGGCCGGTCCGTATCCTCCCTCCACATCGACCGTCACCGGCAGGTCGACGGAGTCCACGATGCGCCGCGCGGCCTCCACCATCTCGCCCCGGCTGAGCCGCTGCCCGTCCCCGTGGCCCAGCGACCACGACACGCCGCCGCTGGTCGTGGCGATCGCCGTGGCACCGGCCGCGGCGATCACAGTCGCGCTGGCGGCGTCCCAGGCGTTGGGCAGCACCAGCACGGACTCGGCGCTCAGGGCGCGGAACAGCCTGGCCTTCCTCCCGGCTGCGGTATCGGTCGCGGTATCGGTGGAGGGGGAGCTGTCAACAGACATGTGCATGACCGCCTTCGCGTCGTTCTGCTTCTCGGCACCAGCATCACGGGCGCCTGCTCCCAGGATGCTGCTGGGCAGAGAAGCGGCCGTCCACTGATTAAGCTCAGGCCGAATCTCCGCCCGTCGGCCAGGTCCCGCGCAGGCACGGCGCGAGCTTCCGCACCGCCGTCACCGGCCGGCGGGCCGGCCGGGACCGCCGGGAGCGGACCGGAGGGGCGACTCAAGCCCTCCAGGACGATTACGTAAAATGACCCCTAGACAACGGAGAGTTTTCCTACAACATTAGTGGGATATTGATCTCGGCCGAGGAGTCCTCATGGCGCTCATCCAGCCCGATCCCACCTTCTACCCGTCCGCCCGCGAGGCCATGGCCGCCCCGCGGGAGGAGCTCGCCTACGTCGCCCTGCTCGATGCCACCGGGGAGGGGCGTCCCGACGGGCTCGCCACGATCGACCTGTCCGACGGGTCGGTCGCCAATGTGCACGACATGTCCGTGCCGGGCGACGAGCTCCACCACTTCGGGTGGAACGTGTGCAGCTCGGCCCTGTGCCCGTACGCCCCGCACCCGCACGTCGAGCGGCGCTATCTGGTCCTGCCGGGCCTGCGCTCCAGCCGGATCTACGTCTTCGACGTCAAGGACGATCCCTGGCACCCCAAGCTCGTCAAGACGATCGAGCCGGAGACGATCTTCGAGAAGACCGGCTACAGCCGTCCGCACACCGTCCACTGCGGCACCGACGCGATCTACGTCAGCGCACTCGGCAACGTGGACGGCGACGCGCCGGGCGGGGTGTTCACGCTCGACCACGACACCTTCGAGCCCAAGGGCCACTGGGAGGCGGACCGGGGGCCGCAGGCGCTGCACTACGACTTCTGGTGGCACCTCGGCCACGACACGATGATCACCAGCGAGTGGGGCACGCCGAACCAGATCGAGCCCGGCCCCTCGCTGGAGCTGCTCGTCGGCCGGGAGTACGGCCACCGGCTGCACGTCTGGGACCTGACCAGGCGCAGGCACCTGCAGGAGATCGACCTGGGCGACCAGCACCAGATGGCCCTGGAGCTGCGTCCCGCCCACGACCCGACCAAGACCTACGGCTTCGTCAACACCGTGATCAGCGTCGAGGACCTGTCGGCGAACATCTTCACCTGGCATCTGGACGGCGGGGTCTGGAAGGCCCGAAAGATCATCACCATCCCCGCCGAGCCGGCCCCGGCCGACCTGCTGCCGGAGCCGCTCAAGCAGTTCGGCGCGGTGCCGCCGCTGGTCACCGACATCTCCCTGACCCTTGACGACCGGATCCTGCTGGTCTCCTGCTGGGGCACGGGTGAGCTCAAGGCCTACGACGTCTCCGACCCGTTCGCCCCCCGGGAGACCGGCTCGGTGCGGATCGGCGGCATCGCCCGGCGCGACCCCCACCCGGCCGCTCCCGGGCGGGCGCTGAACGGCGGGCCGCAGATGGTCGAGGCCAGCAGGGACGGGCGGCGGGTTTACTTCACCAACTCCCTCTACCGCTCCTGGGACGACGTCTTCTACCCCGACGGCGTCTCCAGCTGGATGGCCAAGGTGGACGTCGCCGAGGACGGCTCGCTCACCCTCGATCCCGCCTTCTTCGTCGACTTCGCCTCCGACGGCCGCCGCGCCCACCAGATCCGCCTGCAGGGAGGCGACTCCTCATCCGACTCCTACTGCTTCCCGTGACCGCCGCTCCGGCCACGGCCCTGTCGGGACGCACCCGATGGACCTGACGTCGGTGCTGGTCCTGGCCGGGCTCGGCGCCTTCCACGGCCTGAACCCGGCCATGGGCTGGCTCTTCGCGGTCGCCCTGGGCCTGCAGGAACGCTCGCGCGCGGCGGTGCTGCGCGCGCTGCCGCCGATCGTACTCGGCCACGCGGGGTCGGTGCTGATCACGCTCGCGCTGGTGTCGGCGGCCCGCCTGGCCGCCCCGCCCAAGCTCGTCTCGTACGGCGTGGCGGCCCTGGTCTGCGGCTTCGGGGTCTGGCGGCTGGTGCGCCGGCGCCATCCCCGCTGGGTCGGGATGAAGGTCTCCCGCCTGCAGCTGGCCGGGTGGTCGTTTCTGATGGCCACCGCCCACGGCGCCGGCCTGATGGTGCTCCCGATCACCCTGCGCGCCGGGCACGGCACCGCCGCGCTGGTCTCGCAGAGCCTGCTGACGACCGCGATCCACACGCTCTCCATGCTCGCGGCGACCACCGCGCTGGCTCTGGTCGTCTACGAGCGGCTGGGGGTCGCGGTGCTCCGCAAGGCGTGGTTCAACCTCGACTCCGTGTGGGCCGTCGCCCTGATCGGCGCGGGAGTCTCCGCCGCCCTCACCTGAGCCGTCCGGCGGGCCGGGCCGGCCTCAGGCGAGGGCCGCTCTCGGACGGGGCCGGTTCCAGGCGAGGACGGCCTCAGGCCAGCGCCGGCCCCGGACCGGGTCCGGCCTCAGGCGGGCCGGCCTCAGGCCGAGAAGGTGAGCAGGCCCGCGTCCACCACGGCCCGGCCGAAGATCCGGGCCAGCTCGGCGAGCCGGGCGAGCTCCTCCTCCGAGAGCGCGGCGTAGGCGGGCAGGGCCAGCTCGTCGGTGCGGTCCTCGATCCGCTGACGCAGCGCCCGGCCCTCCTCGGTGAGCCCGTCACCCTCCAGCAGGCCGCGCTCGCGCAGCCCCTCCTCGGCCGCCGCCCACTGCTCCTCCGGCCAGCCCCGGCTGACCTTCAGGAAGATCGTGGGCATCTGTCCGGTCGCGCCGTGCAGGATCAGCGCCTCCAGCCCGCCGACCCCCTCGGTCAGCAGGGCCGCGACATGACCGTCGCCGCGGAACTCGCGCAGCAGGGTCTGGGCGTGCCAGAGCTCCAGCAGCGGGTCGTCCGGCCACGGCAGCGTGGCGTGCGCGGCCGCCAGCGGGCGGCCCTGTACGTGCTCGCCGACCTTCTCCGCCGCCCGCCTGGCCAGCGCCGTCGTCTCGGCCAGGACCGGGATCTCGTGGATGGCCGCCCGGCGCAGGGCGGCGTCCGCGGCGTCGAGGCGGGCCTCGATCACCTTCTCGGGGGTCGTGACGTCCCAGGCGGCCGGGAGCGCCTGCCGTACCAGGGCAGGGCAGAAGTTGTAGAAGGTCGCGATGACCAGCTCGGGTGAGGCCGCCCCGAAGGCCGCCCCGCGGGAGGCGAAGTAACCAGCGTGGGGCTCCAGGCCGAGGGCGGCGTAGCGCTCGGTGGCCTCGGGCACGAAATAGATCATCCCGTGGACGGGTTCCAGACGGCGCCAGGACTGCCGGGCCAGCCGGATGTCGGTCATCATGCCTCCAGGGAATCGACGAAACGGGCCATCCCGGCCAGCCAGCGGTCGGGATCCTCGGCCTTGCGCCGGACGAACTCGGCGACCTCGGGGTGGGGGAAGATGTGGAAGCGTTCGGCTCCGAGCCCCTCTATCACCTCGTCGGCCACGGTGTCCGGGTCGAGGATGGCGCCGGAGGCGCCCACCGCCCTGGCCGTGAGGTGCTCTTCGGCGATCCCCTGCTCGAACATGCCGGTGCGCACGCCCTGCGGGCAGAGCACGCTGACCTTGACGCCCTTGGTCGCGTAGTGGATGGCCACCCACTCGGCGAAGGAGATGGCGGCCGACTTGGTCACCGCGTAGGGGGCGTCGCCGGGGCAGCTGACCAGCCCGGCCGCCGAGCAGGTGTTGAGCAGGTAGCCCCCACCGCGCTCGACCATGCCGGGCACGACCGCCCGCGCCGCGTAGACGTGGGCCAGGACGTTGACCGCGATGGTCCGGGTCCACTCCGGGTCGGTGGCCTCCAGCCCGTGGCCGGTGATGATCCCGGCGTTGGAGCAGAACAGGTCGACCGGTCCGAAGGTGCCCTCCGCCGCGGTGACCAGGCCGCGGACGTCGTCCTCGACGGAGACGTCGGCCCGCACGGCCACCGCCCGCTCACCGATCTGGTGGGCCACCTCGCTCGCGCCCGCCCCGTCGAGGTCGGCCACCAGCACCCCGGCCGCCCCTTCGGCGGCGAAGCGCAGGGCCATCGCCCGCCCGATCCCGCTCGCGGCCCCGGTCACCACGACGACCTTGTCCCGCACCCGCATAGAAGCTCCTTAAACCGACCAGTCGGTATCTGGGAACCTATGCTTACCCGTCAGTAGCAGTCAACGGCGGTACGGCGGGCCTCCCGGGCCGCGCCGGAGGACGGGATTGACCCTGACACCGTGTGAGCCCCTACACCTGGAAGCATCATGTTCAGCATCGGAGACTTCGCCCAGCTCGGCCGCGTGTCGGTGCGCATGCTGCGCCACTACGACGCGCTCGGGCTGCTGCGGCCCGCCCGCGTCGATCCGGCCAGCGGCTACCGCTCCTACCAGGCCCACCAGCTCTCGCGGCTCAACCGCGTCATCGCGCTGAAGGATCTCGGATTCACCCTGCAGCAGGTGCGGTCGATCCTCGACGAGAAGGTGAGCACGGCCGAGCTGCACGGGATGGTACGGCTGCGCCGCGCGGAGCTGGAGGAGCGGATCGCCGCCGACACGGCGCGGCTGCTCCGGGTCGAGGCGAGGCTCCGGTCTATGGAGAGGGAAGGACACATGGGCATCGAAGAGGTTGTCCTCAAGCGGGTCGCCCCGGTCCGGCTGGCCGAGCTCACCGCCGTCGCGGCGAGCTACGACGGCGGGGACATCGGCCCCGTCATCCAGCCCCTGTACGACGAGCTGTTCCGGCGGCTCGACCGGGCCGGGGTGACGCCGTCCGGGTACGGCGTCGCCTGCTACGAGCCGGAGGCGGACGGCCGGGTGGTCGTGCACGCCGGGGTGGAGGTGACGGCGGAGGCGTCCGGGGAGCACGACTTCGCGATCGTGGACCTGCCGGCGATCGAGACGGCCGCCACGATCATCCATCGGGGCTCGATGGACGAGGCCGGCCCGGCGTTCCAGGCGCTGGCCCACTGGGTCGAGGAGCACGGCTACCGCAGCGTCGGGCTGGCCCGGGAGGTCAGCATCGAATGTCCGCACGACGACCGCGACAGCTGGGTCACCGAACTGCAGATGACCGTCGCCACCGCATAGGACGGGCGGACGCCGGCCCCGCGTGACCGGCGTCCGCTCTTCTCCGGCCCCCGCGGCCCCGCCGCTGCCGGCCCCGCCTCAGAACTTTGACGCCGTCGGCAGAACCCTGACGCCGTCGCCCCCCGCCTCAGGGGACCCCCGGCGTCATCGGACCCGGTGCCGAGTCCGGAGGCCGGGAAGGCCGATCCCGCCGGGCATGGCCACGGGACGGACCCGTGGCCCGCCGGAGACGCTCAGGCCCGGTCGTCGGGGCCGTCCGGCGCGGGGACCCGGACGGTGATGCCGCCGGGCACGACCTTCGCCTTGAGCCGGGTGACGGAGTCCTTGGCCCCGCCGTCCAGCTCGTAGGTCATCGGCGCGCCGAGCTTGACGCTGATCTTGCGCGCCCGGGTCATCCGGACGAAGGGTGACTCGTCCGACCGCCCGGCGCTCATCCGGCCGAGCACGCGGGCCCACTGGATCGGCCCCTTCGCCGTGGACACGCCGATCTCCAGCCATCCGTCGTCGGGGCGCGCGTCGTCGAAGGCCTCGATGCCCCCGGTGATGGTCCCGACATTGCCCAGCAGCAGGCAGCTGGCCTCCCCCTCGAACCACTTCACCCCGTCGAGCTTGACCTCCATCCGGACCAGCTCACCCCGGACGTGCCGCAGCCCGGTCCACACATACGCCGCCCGGCCCAGCTTGTCCTTCAGCCCCCGGTCGGCGTCCTTGATCATCTCGGCGTCGAAGCCGAGTCCCGCCATGACGGCGAAGTGCTCACCGTTGACCTTGCCCAGGTCGAGCTCCCGGCTCTGGCCCCAGAAGGCGATCCGCACGGCCTCGGGGAGGTCCTCGGGGATGCCGAGGTTCTGCGCGAGGAGGTTGGCCGTCCCGGCCGGGATGATGCCCACGGTCACCCCGGAGCCGGCCAGCGCGTCCACGCAGCGCTGCACCATGCCGTCCCCGCCCCAGACCAGGACCAACTCGGCGCCCTCCTTGAGCGCCCTGCGCGCCTGCTTGGGAGCCTTCTTGCTCTTGGGCACCTCGTACCAGAGCAGTTTGCCGGGCTCCTCGTCGGCCAGGAGCCTGCGCAGCTCGTCCAGCCCGCCCCCGAGCGACTTCTTCTGATGGGCGATCACCGCGACCGTGCCGACTGCCTGCTTCTGCCGCAGCATGGAAACCCTCCTTCAACACCGCCTTGGGCACTGCCTCGGCTGCCCCCGCTCCGCAGCCGCAAACGTCAGGCCACACCCGCCCGGCCGCCCGTGGGGAGTCCCCCGCTCCCCCGGACGCGACGGAGCACCCCGGCCGGACCCGCACGGCCGTTCAGTGGAATCTCACCTCGGGGTGGTCAGCCGACGGCCCGTCCAGCAACGGCTGACGCCTGCCCTTCAGGTGCAGGTCGAGGAAGGCGGTGACGTACGTGCGGGTGATCTTTATGGCGCGCTCCCCGTCGAGCGGGTGCTCCGGCAGCCCGAGCTGCGGCTGGAGCACCGCGTAGTCGACGAAGCTCATGTGCTCGGCGCCCGTCACGGTGAGCCACCGCTTCCAGTCACCCGTCACGTGCGGCCAGAACAGGTCCCAGGAGCTGTCGCCCCCGCCGGCGCCCGGCGCCTGCCTCGGGTTGCCGATCATCATGAACGGCTTCTCGACCGGCTCCGCCGGCGTCCTCGGATTGTAGGAGCCGTCCAGGTTGACCGCGGCCTTGATCCGCCGGCTCCCGGGCAGGAGGTGCGCGGCGCTCTGGCCGCCGACCGAATGCCCCACCATCGCGATCCTGCTCTCGTCGATCAGCCGGCCCCAGCGCCTGCTCCCCTCCAGCCGGTCCAGCACGAACGCCGTGTCGGCGGCCCTGACCCGGGCGACCTTCGCGCCCAGCTCCGGGGTCTGACCGCCCCTGCCCGCCTCGAACGTGACGGTCCTGCCGTCGGGGAAGGTGGTGGCGATCGACTCGTAGGTGTGCTCGATGCCCGCCACCAGGTAGCCCCGGCTCGCGAACTCCTCGGCCAGCGAGGTCATCGTCGCGCGGGGCAACGTCATGCCGGGCGACAGGACCACCAGCGGCCAGCCGCCCGTCCGCTTCAGGGCGGGCGCGTCGACGCGGGCGTACGTCACCGTCCTGGCGAGCGTGTCCGGCGGCACGTCCTTCAGCTGCGGCACGCTTTTGATGATCAGTTCCGATTCCCGCGGCGTGACGTACGGCGCGGGCCTGCCCACGGCCTTCCGCGCCGGATACCAGACCGAGACCATCAGCTCGCGCGCCTTGCGGCCGGCGACCCACGGGTCGGGGCGGCCGGAGTCGATCAGGTGCATGACCGATCTTCCGACGGCGTGGCCGCCCGTCGGCGCGGGCAGGGCGGGCGTGGGGGTGGAGGCGGACGCGGGGACGGGCGTGGGGGCGGACGCCGCGGCGTCCGCCGTACCGATACCGGTGAGTGCGGAGAGCGCGAGCAGGCTCGCGACGGCTGTTTTCCTCATGCCCTCACCATGCGGTGCGGCCCGGCCGTACCGTCCTCGGCGAAAGTTACCCGGCACCCGCGACTTTCGTAGGGGGGCGCCGCCCAGCTCGCCCTATAGCCTCTTGGCCATGACGTACGGCGGGTTCGAGATCGTCGAGCGGATCACGCCGTGGGCGCTCGGCGCGGCCGTGTTCCTCCTGTCCATGGCTTCGGCGTCCGGTTCGATGGGCGTGGGATCGGCGCTGCCCACCCCCGTGCTCGCGGCCGTCGCCGCCGCGTCGGGAGTGGCCGCGGCCCGCGCCAGGCGCTCGCTGTGGCCGCTGGCCGCGGTGGGCGCCATCGCCTACGCGTGGCTGGTGATGTGGCCCGCCGCCGTCGCGGCCTCCTACTACGCGGGTACGCACCTGAGCCGCCGCCGCGACCTGTGGCTCTACATCGGCGGCGCGACCGCGATCTTCGCACTCAGCGGTCTCGTCTCCTACCGCGACGGGGGATATCGGGCGCTGGTCGTGGGCACCTTCGCCAACGCGGTCCTCCTGGGCGGCGCGCTGCTCGCCCTGCCCCTGCTCACCGGGCTGTGGGTCCGCGCCAGGCGGCAGGTGCTCGACGCGGTGCGCGAGCAGGCGCGACAGCTGCAGCGCGAGCAGGTGCTCCGCGCCGAGCAGGCACGCGGCCAGGAGCGGGCGCGCATCGCGAGGGAGATGCACGACGTGGTCGCGCACCGGGTGTCGCTGATGGTCCTGCACGCCGGCGCCCTGGAGGTCGGCGCTCCCGACGAGCGCACGGCCGAAGCCGCGGCGCTGATCAGCGGTGCCGGCAGGGAGGCATTGAGCAACCTGCGCGAGGTGCTCGGCGTGCTGCGGTCGCCCGGCTCCGTGCGCGGCCCGCAGCCCACGCTGGCCGACCTCGACCGGCTGCTCGACCAGTCCCGCGCGCTGGGCATCGTGGTCAACCGCCACGACGAGGGCGCCGCGCGTCCGCTCAGTCCCATCGTGGAACGCACCGCCTACCGCGTGGTCCAGGAGGCGCTGACCAACGTGCACAAGCACGCGGGCAACGCCGAGACCGACGTGTCCGTCCGCTACCGGCCCGTCGAGCTGGAGGTCACCGTGCGCAACAGATCTTCCGCCGGGACGCGCGGCGCGCTGCCCGGCTCCGGCTGGGGGCTGGTCGGCCTGCGCGAACGCGTCGAGCTGGTCGGCGGCCGGATGGAGGCCGGCCCGGAGGACGAGGACGGCTTCCAGGTCCTGGCCAGGATCCCGGCCGCATGATCCGCGTGCTGATCGTCGATGACGAGGCGCTGGTCAGGTCCGGGCTGCGGATGATCCTGGAGGCGGCGGGCGACATGGTGGTCGTCGGCGAGGCCCGCGACGGCGACGAGGCGATCGCCGCCGCCGCCAGGCTCAGGCCCCAGGTCGTGCTGATGGACGTCCGCATGCCCGGCACCGACGGCCTGATCGCCGGGGCCCGTGTCCTGACCGCGCCCGACGCGCCCAAGCTGATCATGCTCACCACGTTCGACCTGGACGAATACGTCCACGAGGCGCTACGGCTCGGCGCGGTCGGGTTCCTGCTCAAGGACACCCCGCCCCGGGAGCTGGCCGCCGCCGTCCGCACGGTCGCGGCGGGCCAGGCCATGCTGTCTCCCACGGTGATCAAGCGGCTGATCGGCTCGTTCGTCGACAAGGCCCCCTCCCGGGCCGAGTCCGCGCGCGACCGGCTCGCGTCACTGACCGCCAGGGAGGAGGACGTGGTCAGGGCACTGGCCCGCGGCCTGTCGAACGCGCAGATCGGGCGGGAGCTCAAGCTGACGGAGGCAACGGTGAAGGCGCACGTCAGCCGGCTGCTCGCCAAGCTGGGCCTGGCCAACAGGGTGCAGGCGGCGATCCTGGTGCACGAGGCGGACCTCGGCTGACCGGCCGTCTCCCGCCGGCCGCCGAGTCGCTCGCGTCGCGTCTTCCACCGACGGCGGATGTGCCGGCCCGGCCCCTGGAGCCGGTGAGACCACCTGGCTCCGTCCTGCTCCACGAGCGGGAAGACGCCCACGAGGCGGTCGGCGGATGACGCCGACGCGTACCTCGACCGTAAGAAGTTGACGAGGCCACCCGGGCTGTGACAAGCTGAAAGCGGCAGCGAGGTTGACGCTTATAGTATGCATGGAAATCTGTTTCTCATTTGCGTTATGATGCTCCCTCGCGCCGTCTGTTGACGCTCCCCGGATTCTCCCGGGGCGTTTGGCGTGCGCGCAGTTCGATTCCATCCGTGCCTCCGGAAGGACATCTGTGGCAGCCTCGCGCAACGCCTCCGCCGTACCCGCTGGTCCCCATCGCGTGTCCTTCTCACGCGTCCAGGAGCCGCTCGAAGTTCCTGATCTTCTCGCTCTCCAGACCGAGTCCTTCGACTGGTTGCTCGGCAACGAGAAGTGGAAGGGGCGGGTCGAGGC